>DVHN01000168.1 GCA_018712075.1 Candidatus Fimimorpha faecalis | reverse complement strand
TTTATTATATAAAAATATAATACAGTGACTTTTTGTGTAATGATTGAAATATCCCTTGCTTCTTGTTATAATAATTCATAATATTATCATTGAAAGGAATGAATTTTATGACCAAAGAAACAAATTATCGTGTTGGTTCTACATTCCGTTGGTTAGGTAGTTCTCCTATTGAAGATACTGAGATTTCTCTCACTGTTTGTGGCATAGAACGTTGTACTCCAGATAAGTATTATGGTCCCTGTATAAGAAATGACTTTCATGTACATTTCATCCTTTCTGGAAAGGGAACGTTGCGGGTTGATAATACCTATTATAATTTGCATCGAGGACAAATTTTTTTAATTCCACCAGATATTGAAACGTATTATTATTCAGATCCTTCCGATCCCTGGCAATATACATGGGTTTCTTTTACGGGGACCAAAGCTGCATTTTATCTTGAAAAAGCGGGACTTTCAGCTTCATCTCCGATTCGAGACTGCTACATTAAACCAGAAGAATTTCTTGCAATTACAGAGAAAATATTAACTTATCATGAATTAACCATTTCGAATGAACTGTTCAGGACAGCTTGGTTATATGAAATATTAGCTCTTTTAGTTTATTCACAAGATAAAAAGCTTAGGGAAGATCATTATCCTGTCCAATATAACTATTCTCCTGAAGTATATGTAAATGCAGCTGTTGAATATATTCATCACAATTATAGTAATGTCTGTGTTTCTGAAATTGCAAACTATATTGGTATTAGCCGTTCTTATCTAACACATATTTTTAAACAGAAATTACAAGTTTCTCCACAAAAATATTTGCTTACTTATCGTTTGGAGCAGGCAAGTCATTTGTTGCGATCTACTAATTTGTCCATCCAGGAAGTTTCTGAAAAAGTAGGGTATACCAATCCATTAACATTTTCAAAAATATTCAAAAATGTTTATGGACTTAGCCCTAAAAATTATAGATTACATATTTTAGATGAAACTTTGGAAGGATAAAGAGGCACACTGTACTTAAAATACAGTGTGTCTCTTTTTAATATGTTAAAGGATTTAAAAACTTTGTTATATATAAACTTTTAGTTTTCTTCTGCAATACATTGGTTCATGAAAGCAGCAATATCTCTGCATACTTCTTCCATTGTATTTTCACCTGTGTATGCTTTTTTCATAGTCTCTTGTGAATAATCTTCCCAAGCTTTTGTTTCTCTTGTATATGGGCGCAGTACCATATTTTCAGTCATATCTAAGTATGCTTGTAAATTAAATTCTGGAGCACAGTTAATCCATGTTTCGGATGTTCCTGTATAAGCAGACATTGTAACACCAAGTTCTGCCTGCTTTTTCTGAGCTTTCTCACTTCCAAAATATTCTAATAACTTCCATGCATTTTCTGTATTATCACCTTGTGCCGATGCTGCCCATCCAAGTCCGTTACAAATGGATATTCTTGTGCCATCGTCTGCCATAGGAAGTACTGCGACATCTCCATTTTCTAGTGCATATTCATTTTGTTTCATCGATGCAACCATCCAAGATCCTTGCATAATCATGGCTACTTTGCCTGAATTAAATAACACATCTGGCGTAGTCTCTCCCATAATCTGCTGAGATGGCATGGATACTGATACAACATTATCATAAAGCCAGTTCATAGCATCGATTGTTTTTGGATCATCCCAACCAGATTTTGTTTTATCTTCACTTAGGATATATCCGCCCATATCGTAAATTAAATTATAATATCCATCTTGTGTGAAGCCCGCTGGTAATGCAAATCCATACTGACTGCCATCCTCTTTTGTAAGTTTCTTTGCAGCATCTGCAAGTGTTTGCCATGTCCATGTTTCGTCTGGATAAGCAATACCTGCTTCATCAAACATTTTTTTATTATACCAAAGCGCAATCGTATCGTAGTCTTTTGGAATTGCATAAGTTTTTCCATCCAATTGATAAAGCTCTGTAATCTCTTTATAATAATTATCCAGATTAATCATATCACTTTCTGCAATTCTATCTGTTAAATCTAGCAATACACCATTATCCATGTACATTTGGCTATAGTTAGAGTGCATCCAGAATACATCTGGTAATTCTCCTCCCATAACTCCTGCTTCCAAAGTAGTCCAATACTGATCCCATGGAACGACTTGAATATCGACTGGTATTCCAGTTTCTGCTGTAAAATCATCTGTAATTTCTTTCAGTCCCGCAAGCTGATTATTATCCCATATTGATACAGAAATGGTTCCATTATTGCCGCTATTACTATTGTTACCATCGCTATTAGCGTTGTTGTTATTGCCACATGCACAAAGTGAAATACATGTAGCTGCAATTAAAGTTCCCGATAAAATCTTATTTAACCGCATAATCGTCCTCCCTTGTTTTTAATTTTTTAGGTTAGTTGAATTATAACATTTTATAATGAGTCATAACATAGTGCAATGTGCTTTATACATAGAATAGTGGGTTGAGATTTCTAGTAAACTTATTAGTTCGCTGGAGTTTATTGAGAATAGTTCGAATTCACAAATTCTTCACAAAAAATTAGCACTCACCTCTTGACAGTGCTAACAATAAGTGTTATATTACGTATAGAACAAAAGAAAAGGTCAAGCTAATAAGAAATAGATTATAAGCTTGAGAAAGAAAATGGAGTATATACGATAAAAGGTTTTTTATAAATGAAATGGAGGAATGATTTATGTTGATGCCTAGTATTTTTGGAGAAAGTTTATTTGATGAAATGATGGATTTTCCTTGGGAAAGAGAGCGTAAAGCTGCTTTAAAGAAAATGGAAAAAAACATTATGAAGACGGATATAAAAGAAAAAGAAGACGCATACGAGGTTCATGTAGAGCTTCCTGGATATAAAAAAGACCAGTTAAGTTTGGAATTGGAAAATGGATATTTAACAGTCAAAGCAGTGAAAAATGCTGAAACACAAGAAAAGAAAGAAGAAGGAAAATATATCCGTAAAGAACGTTACAGCGGAAGCTGCTCCAGAAGTTTCTATGTTGGAGAAGAAGTAAAGCATGAAGACATCAGTGCAAAATTTGAAGATGGTGTACTTTATCTTACCATTCCAAAAGTAGATCCAAACAAAGTACAGGAAAAGAAACATATTTCTATTGAAGGCTAAACAATAAAGTGAGGTCCCTGGCAATTGCCAGGGACC
>DVHN01000167.1 GCA_018712075.1 Candidatus Fimimorpha faecalis | reverse complement strand
TTGCCAAGGCGAGGGTCGCGGGTTCGAATCCCGTCTCGCGCTTTTCTTTTGGAATTCCGCAAGGGATTCCTTTTTTGTCTCATAGGAAATAGATGCTATGAGACAGAAAAGCATTTCATTATATCAGATGTATGAAAAAATAGCAAAGCTCACATTTTATTTTGATGAGTGAAGGAGGTTTATTGTGGCATTTAAAATGGTTCACGAAAATTATAATGTATATGATTTAAAGCGCTCAATTAAATTTTATGAGGATGCATTGAATATGCATGAAACACGTCGAATTGAGGCAGAAGATGGCAGTTTTATTATTGTATATATGAGTACAGAGATGGATAATTTTGAATTGGAATTAACATGGATGCGAGATATGGAACGTCCATATAATTTAGGAGATTGTGAATTCCATTTAGCATTTGAAGCAGAGGATTTTGATGCTGCCCATGAAAAACATAAAGCAATGGGATGCATTTGTTTTGAGAATGAAGCAATGGGAATCTATTTTATTCAAGATCCAGATGGATACTGGTTGGAAGTAGTTCCAAAGAAAGAGAATAAATAGGTGAATAGAAAGTCCTTAATAAAATGTTGTACAAGGATGTTCCTCTTGATATGGTAATTTTATACAAGAAATAGAAAGTTGTCTAAAAATGGGAACGATAGAAATTTCCGTTTGAGACAACTTTTTTAATTCAAAAACCTTGGAGTTACGGCAAATTTTTAATTTGTTATGCAATTACGGTAAAAGAATACAATATGTATAATAGTATACATTTATACAAAAGTACAAAAAATAATAAAAACTATTGACGTTGCATTATTTGTCGCTTATAATATGAACCAGACAGATGTCTGACACAGAGATACAAAAGTGTATGCAGAAAAGACAGTTTAAGATAGACATCGTTAATAAAATCCAGAATATAATATTGTATTTGTGATAATTAAGGAGGTAATACCAATGTCATATGTTGATGAGGTAATGGAGCGTGTAATCGCAAAAAACCCAAGTGAAAAAGAATTTCATCAGGCTGTAAAGGAAGTATTAGATTCTTTACGTATTGTAATTGAAAAGAATGAAGAAAAATTCCGTAAGAACGCAGTATTGGAGCGTATTACAGAGCCAGAAAGAGTTGTTTCTTTCCGTGTTCCATGGGTAGATGATAACGGTCAAGTACAGGTAAACCGTGGTTTTAGAGTTCAGTTTTCCAGTGCAATTGGACCATATAAGGGTGGTTTAAGATTCCATCCATCTGTAAATCAGGGTATTATTAAGTTCTTAGGTTTTGAACAGATCTTTAAGAATTCTTTAACAGGACTTCCAATTGGCGGTGGCAAAGGTGGTTCCGATTTTGATCCAAAGGGTAAATCCGATAGAGAAGTTATGGCATTCTGCCAGAGCTTTATGACGGAATTATATAAATATATTGGCAAAGATACTGATGTTCCAGCTGGTGATATCGGCGTTGGCGGAAGAGAAATTGGTTTCTTATACGGACAGTATAAGAGAATTACAGGTTTATATGAAGGCGTTTTAACAGGTAAAGGTTTAACATATGGTGGATCTTTAACAAGAACAGAAGCAACGGGATATGGACTTGTTTATATTACAGAAGAAATGTTAAAGGCAAATGGAAAAGAGTTGGCTGGTAAGACAGTTGTTATCTCTGGTTCTGGTAATGTAGCAATCTACGCTGCACAGAAGGCAATGCAGTTAGGTGCTAAAGTTGTTAGTATGAGTGATTCCAATGGTTATGTATATGATCCAGAAGGAATTGACTTAGATTTAGTAAAAGAAATCAAAGAAGTAAGACGTGGAAGAATTAAAGAATATGCAGAAGCTAAGGCAAGCGCTCAGTACACAGAAGGTAAGGGTGTATGGACAATTCCATGTGATGTTGCTCTTCCATGTGCGACTCAGAATGAATTAGACTTAGAAGATGCTAAGACATTAAAGGCAAACGGATGCTTTGCAGTTGCAGAAGGTGCAAACATGCCATCTACAAGAGAAGCAACCGATTTCTTCTTAGAAAACGATATGTTGTTTATGCCAGGTAAGGCTGCTAACGCTGGTGGTGTTGCTACATCTGCATTGGAAATGAGCCAGAATAGCCAGAGAATGAGCTGGACATTTGAAGAAGTAGATTCTAAGTTACATCAGATTATGATAGACATCTTCAAGAAGGTTGATGAAGCATCTAAGAAGTATGACTTAGAAAAGAATTATGTTGCTGGTGCTAATATTGCAGGTTTTGAAAAAGTAGTAGATGCAATGAACGCACAAGGTATTGTATAATAGTTAAACTTAAAAATGATATTGAGAAGTCCTGGAAATATTGAATTTCTGGGACTTTTCTTTATGCTGTGATAAAACAAGAAGTCGCATAGTATAGGTGATGTCTGTTGGATTTATATTGAGATAGAGTACATAATATTTTTCAACAAATCCCAGGAGCAAGGTTATGGGAGGGAATGGATGAAAGATAGAGCATTTAGATAATAGCATCTTTAATTCGATAATATATAATTGTCATAAATTTTAGCTTTTTCTAGGAGGTTATATTACAATATCTTCAACAAAATAACGAAGATAATCTTTTTATTTCTAAAAAATTTGTGATATAATAAGAATGTAGCAAAAATATTAAAATAATATTTGGAGAAGGAGGCTTTATGGCAATACATGTATTAGATGAGGCAAATAGATGCCTGAATTGTAAAGTGCCGCAGTGTCAGAAAGGATGTCCTATTCAAACGCCGATTCCACAGGTAATTCAACTTATGTTAAGTGGAAAACTGGATAAAGCTGGAAAAATGTTGTTTGAAAATAATCCTCTGACAACGGTATGTAGTTTAGTTTGTAATCATGAGGGGCAATGTGAAGGACATTGCGTATTGGGACGAAAAGGAGCACCTGTACATTTTTCTGCAATTGAAAATTATATTTCTACAACTTATAGTAGTAAAATGGTTCATGGACCTGCTCCATCCAATGGAATTCGTGTAGCGATTATTGGTTCTGGCCCAGCTGGATTGACAATTGCTGTAATTTTAGCACGTAAGGGGTATCAAGTAACGATTTTTGAGGGAAAAGACAAAATAGGAGGAGTTCTTCGGTATGGAATTCCAGAATTTCGTTTGCCAAAGAGTGTATTGG
>DVHN01000015.1 GCA_018712075.1 Candidatus Fimimorpha faecalis | reverse complement strand
AAATAAGCATCTTCTCTTAATTCTTCATAAACTTCTTCTTGATACATCCAATACTTTAACTTTTCATAGTTGAGATAGAAAAGACGCACAATACAACGATACCGATCCGTGTTATCTACTGTTAAATATTTTGTTTCTATCAATGGTTTCAATAATTTTTCATGCACTTTCATACTACAATCCGTTCCTTTTTTATTTCTTTTATAAACTTTATCATAATAAACAAGCAAACTCAAGCTCATTACTAGTTATTTTTTTAACATTATTTTCCTCCTTATCTTCCAATTACTCCTCTAACCACTTGTATATTTTTCACAAATTCCACTTTAGTCTCACTCTGTTTTTTTCTTCATTATTTTTCTTTTTTTCAAAAAAATCACTTGACAACTCGAATATGCTGTATTATAATCCAAAACATAGATCGTTATTTTTTTAACGTTAATTTATTAACATTTATTATGAAGGAGGCATCTCAATGGAGAAAGAAATGAACAAAATTCCAGACATCATTGATACAGCTGAAGCATTATCTTTAAAGATGAATGCAATGAAAGAAGCACAAAAAAAATTTGCTTCTTATTCTCAAGAACAGGTGGACAAAATTTTTAAAGCTGCTGCAATTGCTGCCAATAAAATGAGAATTCCACTTGCAAAGATGGCCGTAGAAGAAACGGGCATGGGGGTCGTAGAAGATAAAGTCATTAAAAATCACTACGCATCCGAATATATCTATAATTTTTATAAGAATACCAAAACCTGTGGTGTCGTGGAAGAAGATGAAATCTATGGTATTAAGAAAATAGCAGAACCAATTGGTTTAGTAGCTGCGGTTATTCCTACTACAAACCCAACTTCTACTGCAATTTTCAAATCCTTGATTTGCCTCAAAACACGTAATGCGATTATTATTAGTCCTCATCCTCGTGCAAAGCGCTCTACCATTGAAGCAGCTAAAGTCGTTTTGGATGCTGCAATTAAAGCTGGAGCTCCAGAAGGAATTATCGGTTGGATTGATATTCCAAGTTTAGAGCTTACGAATCAAGTTATGAGAGATGCCGATATCATCTTAGCTACCGGTGGTCCTGGCATGGTAACGGCTGCATATTCCTCTGGAAAACCTGCATTAGGCGTTGGCGCAGGTAATACTCCAGTTATTATCGATGAAACAGCCGATATTCGTCTGGCAGTCAACTCTATCATTCATTCTAAAACGTTTGATAATGGTATGATTTGTGCATCGGAACAATCGGTTACCGTATTGGAGAGCATCTATGAAGAAGTAAAGAAAGAATTTGCCTACCGTGGCTGCTATTTCTTAAATGAGGACGAGTTAAATAAAGTTCGAAAAACGATTATTATCAATGGATCATTGAATGCTCGAATTGTAGGACAAAAAGCAGCTACCATCGCTAAAATGGCAGGTGTTACGGTTCCTGAAGAAACGAAAATTTTGATTGGAGAAGTAGAATCGGTTGATATTTCAGAAGAATTTGCTCATGAAAAACTTTCTCCAGTTTTAGCGATGTATAAAGCCAAAACTTTCGATGAAGCATTAGAAAAAGCAGAACGCTTAGTTGAAGATGGCGGTTATGGTCATACTTCTTCCTTGTTTATCAATATAGCGGAAAAAGAAAAAATGGCAAAACATGCCGCTGCAATGAAAACATGCCGTATTTTAGTAAATTGTCCTGCTGCACAGGGTGGTATCGGAGATTTATACAACTTCAAATTAGTTCCTTCTTTCACACTTGGATGTGGTTCCTGGGGCGGAAACTCTGTATCAGAAAACGTAGGTGTCAAACATTTGTTAAATATTAAAACGGTTGCTGAAAGGAGAGAAAATATGCTCTGGGTAAGAGTTCCAGAAAAGGTTTACTTTAAGAAGGGTTGTATGCCTGTTGCACTGGATGAATTGGGTACTGTGATGAATAAAAAACGCTGCTTTATCGTTACAGACAGCTTCCTTTATAAAAATGGATATACAAAAACAATTGAATCCAAATTAGATCAGCTTGGAATTGTCCATACCTGTTTCTACGATGTTGCACCAGATCCATCTTTAGCATCGGCTCAATCAGGTGCTGCTGCAATGCGTATGTTTGAACCAGATTGTATTATTGCGCTCGGCGGTGGTTCTGCAATTGATGCAGCTAAGATTATGTGGGTATTATATGAACATCCAGACGTTAACTTTGAAGATATGGCTATGGATTTCATGGATATCCGCAAGAGAACTTATACCTTCCCTAAGATGGGCAATAAAGCTTATTTTGTAGCAATTCCAACTTCGTCTGGTACTGGTTCTGAAGTTACACCATTCGCCGTTATCACCGATCAGAATACAGGTGTAAAATGGCCATTGGCAGATTATGAATTAATGCCAAATATGGCAATTGTAGATACCAATAATATGATGAGCCAGCCAAAAGGCTTAACGTCTGCTTCTGGTATTGATGTTATGACACATGCAATTGAAGCTTATGTATCCGTAATGGCTTCTGATTACACTGACAGCTTAGCATTAAAGGCAATCAAACTTGTATTTGATTACTTACCAAGAGCTTATCAGAATGGTAATGACGTAGAAGCCAGAGATCATATGGCAAACGCATCTTGTATGGCAGGTATGGCATTTGCTAATGCATTCTTAGGCGTAAATCACTCATTGGCTCATAAATTAGGCGCTTTCCACCATATTCCTCATGGAACTGCAAATGCACTCGTATTGACAGAAGTTATGCGATATAATAGTGCTGAAGCTCCAACAAAAATGGGCACATTCCCTCAGTACCAATATCCTCATACGTTGGCACGTTATGCAGAAATTGGACGTTTTGTAGGCTTAACTGGAGCAGATGATCAGGAAGTATTTGAAAAATTATTAGAAAAATTAGAACAATTAAAAGCAGAAATTGGTATTAAACCTACCATAAAAGATTATGGTGTAGAAGAATCTTATTTCTTAGAGACATTGGATGAAATGGTAGAACAGGCATTTAACGACCAATGTACTCCTGCTAACCCAAGATATCCATTGATGTCTGAGCTGAAAGAAATTTATTTAAAAGCATATTATGGAAAATAAAAAATAGAAGGGAAGGTATCATTATGATTTTAACGGAAAAAAAGGTTTTAGTTACCCGTCCTCACAAAATTGTTTATAGGGATGGAGATCGTATTGTAAAAGTATTTTCAAAAGGGCATGGCAAGGCAAATGTATTCAATGAAGCTCTTTGTCATACACGTGTAGAGGAAAGTGGCTTAGATATTCCAAAAGTATTGGAGGTAAGTACATTTGAAGACCAATGGGCCATTGCCATTGAATATGTAGAAGGCAAAACATTGGCACAGCTGATGGAAGAAAATCCAGACAAAGTAGAACAATATATCAATCAATTTGTAGATTTACAAATTAAAATGAGTTCTTGCAAAGTGAATCGTCTTACCTTCCAAAAAGACAAGTTTTCCCGTAAAATTAACAGCTTAAAAGATACCATTGATGCAACTGCCCGCTATGAGCTTTGTACACGTCTCAATTCCATGCCAGCCCATACGAAACTTTGCCACGGAGACTTCAACCCAACGAACGTAATCGTAAAAGAAGACGGAAGCATGGCAATCGTGGACTGGTCCCACGCTACACAGGGCAATGCCAGCGGTGATGCTGCAATCACTTATCAAGAATTTGCACTGAAAAATCCTGATCTTGCTGATTATTATTTAGATGTATTTTGTAAGAAAACGGATACAGCAAAACAGTACGTTCAAAAATGGCTTCCAATCACTGCCGCTGCTCGCTTGACCCAGATTATCACAGAAGAAGAAAAGCAGTTTTTAATGCGTTGGATTGACGTAATTGATTTCCAATAAAAGGTCTAAACCCATATGAGCTTGCTCATAAGTGGATGATACCTAAACATATCGTGGGATGTACATCCCACGATATGCTTATATTGAGCAGGATTGTGGAAGTTCATAGCACGGAACAATCCTTAGGCATCATATTACTAATAATGGTTCAGTTTTCTGATATATATTTTTCTGCCTGAGTCGCTGCAACTGCTCCATCTGCGGCAGCCGTTACAAGCTGACGCAATAACTTCGTTCTGAGATCTCCTGCTGCAAACACACCTGGTAAGTTCGTCTTTGTCGTTTCTTTTGCCAAAATATATCCATTCTCATCCATTTCTATTTGCCCTTGAAACAATGCAGTATCTGGCTCATATCCTACAAAGACAAAAACACCAAATATTCCGTCTTCCTTTGATACTTGATATTCTGTCACTTCACCTGTTTGATTATTTTTAAAAATGGCTCCACTCATTTTCTGTTCGCCATACACTTTTATCAATTCCGTGCAAAATTTCACTTCAATTTTTGGATGTTCTAACACCTGATCTACCAAAGACTTTGCACATCGGAACCGATCTTTTCGGACAACAATTGTAACTTTTTTTCCAAACCGAGTTAAATATAATGCTTCTTCTGCTGCGCTGTATCCACCGCCTATTACGAAAATATCTTTTCCTCGAAAGAAAAATCCATCACAAGTCGCACAATATCCTACTCCCTTCCCTCGAAACTGTTCTTCTCCTTCAAATCCCAGTTTTTTTGGATTTGCTCCAGTTGCCAGTATAACTGTTTGACTTCGATAAATTCCCTGGTCAGTTTCTATTTCTTTTATTTCTTTATCCAAATCTACTTTTATAGTATTTGCCATTAAAATTTCACATCCAAATTCTTTTACCTGAGCGAATAAATTCTCCATTAATTCTGGTCCCGTAATTTGAAAAAAACCTGGATAATTTGCAATTATGTCTGTAGTAACAGCCTGTCCTCCAATTTGCTCTTTTTCCACAATCATCGTTTTCAATTTTGCTCTTCCTGCATAAAGTCCAGCCGTTAATCCAGCACATCCAGCTCCTAAAATAATTACATCATAAATTTCTGGACGTTCTACCAAATCTTGAAACTCATCTCTCTCTGTCATTCCAATTCCTCCTTCTTCTTACTTTTCATTATTCTTATTTTTCTTTATTTTATTCCAATCCTTTTTAAATACTTAAAAATTCTCATTACATTCTTTGCCTACCGTAAAAAATACCTTTGAAGGCAGCTAACCTTCAAAGGTATTTTTTAAGAATGTTCCGTTTTTGATTTTATACAGGAGGCTGTTCTCCCTTTTCCACAAGCACAATTCGAATTCCTTCTAAGCGTAAACTCTTTCCTGTTGTACCAGCTGTCTCTCCATTTTTCACCCAGGCTTGCCATCCTTCATTTTGTACATGTACTCGATAATAGACATCATAGTATTGTGCCAGTTCTTCTGTCAGTCGAATTTGGATTCCCTCCAAACGAAGACTCTTTCCTCTCGTACCGCTGATTTCATTTGCATTTTTAAATTCTTTTTCCCATCCTAAGTTCTGAATATGGGTACGATATTGAATGGTTCCTGTATAGGCGTTTCCCACAGTACGAATTCGAATTGCTTCCAAACGCAAATTCTGTCCTGTCGTTCCGCCCATCGTTCCATCATATACTTCATTTTGCCATTTTAAATTTTGTACATAGGTCTCATATCCAACTAGATGAACGGCTGAAAATGCTGTTCTATTTTTGGAGTTAATTGGTTCTGGTGCACTACTTCCTTTTTCTACCAATTGAATCCGAATTCCTTCTAAACGTAGGCTCTGTCCTTGGCTTCCTGCTGCTGCTCCATTTTTCGCCCAGTTCATCCAACCTTTATTTTGAATATGTACCGCATAGTAAATATCATATTTTTCAGCTAATTCCCCAGTCAAACGAATCTGAATTGCTTCTAGGCGTAAACTCTGTCCCGTCGTTCCACTTGTTTCTCCATTCCTGTTCCAGTTACCCCAGCCAAGATTAGATACATGAGTGCGATATTCTACATCCCCCGTTCCAAGACTTTCATCGAAATGAATTCGAATTCCTTCTAAACGTAAATTTTGCCCTGTCGTTCCACTCAGTTGTCCATCCGATACTGCATCCATCCATCCGATATTTTGTACATGAGTAGAGTAATGAATACCACCCTGTAGTTCTGGTTTTTCTTCTTCGATTATAGATAGATCTTCTCCTGCTGGTATCGTCAAAATCAATTCTTCTCCTGCTTTTAACGAATTTTCTGTCACTACACGCTGATTATCTACCTGCATTTTTTGATTATAGTGTTCTGCTGTTACATTTACGGCTGTATCGGCTGGAGCATGAATTGCCAATTGATAATCTTCAGTTATTGGCACTGTAAAATATACCGTTCCTGTTCGATCTATAATCGGGTAATAAGTTTTATCCGTGTTATTAATATCAATTGCTCCATCTGTCATTTGCAACATGACAGTTCCCGTAGTATCTGTTAATACAAAATCAGTTGCTCCTGATACCGCTAGACTTTTAGCCGTTCCATTATAAAAGCAATTCTGTTCTCCCGACATTAGCCAGGCTAAATACGTCTGTGGAAGATGCATATCAGATAGAGACTCTGTTCCATTAAACTGAATTCCACATAACTGATAGAGCAGTTGAATCAATTTCACTGCCAATCCTTCTGTATTTGTTTCCTCTTGCAGATCGGCAAATGTTCTTCGTGTTTCCTCTTCTAATTCATCAGTCAAAGTATTCGTCGTCTGCTGCCCCAATGCCTGTATAATTAAATCATGCAGGGAAAATGGAAGTTTGGTGTAATACTGCTCTACCGTGGCTGCCATACTTTTTGTAATTGCCTGAGACAGCTTTGCATTTAAAATAATCCCACCTTCCATATTAGCATAATCACGCTGGTTCAACATTTTAAAATAAGTATTCATCCATGCATATTTCTGCTGATATTCTGCTGCTCCTGCAAAACTGCTGGAATAGAAAACTTTATCTATTCCATAACGAGTATATCCCCACTGTGCCAATGGAAGCATTGTAACCAAGTCTTCTGGATTAATAATATTATAAATATTATTATATAACTCAGAGGATGCGGTTGGATCTGTTGTTGTATTTGGAGTAGCGTAAGTATATGTAAAAATCTTATCCGCTGCTAATCCAAGACTGCCCTGTTGCGCTACCTGATTTAAACTAGCTCCAAGTAAGTTTGCAATTGCTGCACCACGACTATGTCCTACAATATAAACACTTGTATTCGGCAAATCCATTCCATACTGCATTGCATATTTTGTAATTTCAGTCAAAATTTGTTTTCGTACGATATCAAATCCTTCATGGTACATTTCTGCTTTTTTTGTCGTATCACTAATATTCACATTGCTCATCCATTCTTGTGCAGAAGCCGTACCTCTTATTACAACATAGAGAATTTCCTTATTTCCATTCTCTGTAGAAACCTTTTTTCTCGCAATTGCATAAGCTGCTTGATTTACTCCGCCAGCATCCTCATTTGTATAATCCAAATTATAATTTGCAGCAATTTCTTTTGGATTACATCCTATCTGAACGAGCGCAGCTTTCGTTGCAACTTCCCCAGTATAAGCCATACCTGCCAATACTGCTCCTGCAATTGCTAAATCATGATTGTATTCATAAGAATGGTTAAGCAATACCCAATCATCCGACCAAGCAAGTGTACTGCTTATGGCATTTGTTCCATTTTGAATGGAATTATTTGTTTCTTCTGTATCATTTTGCGCCGCTTTGCCATTCATAACTGGCATCATCGCAATTATAGTCACAATTGCTAATAATACCGCTAAAATTCGTTTTTTTCGTTTCATATTCTTCGCCTCCTTTTTATGAAAAATTATCCTATTTTCCTTTTCTTGTCAATTTCTTTTGCATAAGCCACAAGAATATTGCGTCAGTGGCATTATTCTAAATATTTCATAATAAAATGGATCTATCCCCATATATATTAACTAAAAATAGATAAAAAAAAGTAGTCTCCTTCCCTATCTTATGTTATACTATAAATTAAATTTTTAATGAAATATTTATTTACAAATGCATAAAATACCTATACTTAGAGGTGATATTATGATACAAATTGCTATTGTAGACGATATAAGCCAAGATAGACAGATAATCCAGAATTATTTAAATAATTATATGGAAAATGAGCAAATTTCTTATAAGTTATATGAATTTGAAAGTGGAGAAGCATTTTTATCTTCCTTTTCTGCTTCAAAATTTTCTATCGTTTTCCTAGATATTTATATGAGTGGCATGGATGGCATGGATATTGCTCAAATAATTTATAAACAGGATAACAAATGTCATATTATTTTTCTCACTACCAGTTTGGAACATGCACAACAGAGTTATTCTGTACATGCTACTTACTATCTCACTAAGCCAATTGTTCCAGAACAGTTTAAGCAAGCTATGACTTTTTGTAAATTGAAACCTGACTATGCTGTTCCATACTTATTTATCGTTTCTGACAGACAGCAATATCGAATACCAACTGAAAAAATTTTATATATAGAAGTTCAAAATCACACTACCTATATTCACCTTACTACTCAAATTATTCCTGTGGCTTGCAGTTTTCGTAAAGTTACAAAGCCATTATTATCGGATGATCGTTTCCTTATATGTCTACGGGGAATCATTGTTAATATGCAGCATATTGAGAAACTAGACGGTATTTTTTTTCTATTAGACAACGGTGAGCAAATACAGCTTAATATACGAAACAGAAAAGCATTAGGCCAAGCCTATCGGCACTATATGTTCCAACATATGGAGGATTAAATGATGAGGAAAATACAACTTCGACAATTATGTTTTTTATTGGCGTTATTTTTCTGCTTTCACCAACCTGTTCTCGCTGCTCTGCCTTCTGACATAGCATCAGCAGACATATCAGAAGAATCTAATTCTCCTATTTTGATCAATCATCTTGTTAACTACGATCTTTTTATCAGAGGACGTATGATTACTTTGAACGACACAGAAACTTGGAATCGAACGGTAAGTTCATGGAACACTGTTTTCGCTAATTTAGGTGGGTATAATGATTCTGGAGAGGAAGTTCTCGTTACATTACAGTTACTGGATACGAGTCAGGTTGATTTAACGAAACCAGGTTACTATACTGTTACTGTACATCTCCAAATACCAGAACCATTTAACAGCGACTATGTATTGGATGAATCTATCCAACAGTTTTCTATTCCCATTTGTATTGCTGATCCACAACAGTTGAATCTATTTGTTATCGGTACTGATAAGGATGGTATTGACTTAACATGGGGAAATTCTGCAACTGAGCCTTTAACTCTCTATTTTATCGACTCCCCTACCGTATTAACGGATGAAATGCTTGCATCTGCATCTTGGAATATATATGCATCGAATATTCCTCCCACCGCCACAGTATTTTCCATCCAGACAGCCGACTTGACTGAGGGACATGAATATTATTTTTATTTAGAAAGCAACAACAATCATTCCAACTATGTCCATTTTTCCTATATGAATCAAAAATGGAACCATGAATAACTTCTCGGAATCTCAATAAATGAGATTCCAATTGAAAC
>DVHN01000166.1 GCA_018712075.1 Candidatus Fimimorpha faecalis | reverse complement strand
TTATCAGAATTGTCAGATAAATACCTGCAAAAACAGGCTCGCAAACCCGCATAAATAAAAGGTTTTTGAAGCGGTACTGTAGAAAAGCAAAAGCTTGCAAAAGAGCATTAACATCATTTTTGCTTGTTCTGCCCAACTTTGCTTTTCTTGTAGAAAAGCAAAAGCTTGCAAAAGAGCATTAACATAGTAAGAATTTTCTTTCTTCTGTTTTAAGCATATTATCAGTAGAAAAGCAAAAGCTTGCAAAAGAGCATTAACATACCTACAAATACGACAAAGATTACCTTTGCTGCAAATGTAGAAAAGCAAAAGCTTGCAAAAGAGCATTAACACATTAATGGATAAAACCGTGCTCTTTTAGGATTTTTTCCAGTGGAAAAGCAAAAGCTTGCAAAAGAGCATTAACACGGTAACCACATTTGTGGTTTCTCCATTTCCTGTAGAAAAGCAGAAGCTCGTTTTAGAGCATTAAAATGAGGAAAAATATAAGCAGAATTTTTTTAAGTGGATAGGTGAAAAGATATTAAAAAGAAAAATGATCTATTGACATAGTTTATACTATATTGATAGATCATTTTTGTTTATTGCTGTATAGAAAAAATTACAAGAAAAAATTTTAGGGAAAAGCTTAAATTGTTTTAGTTATTTAACAATTTATTATTTTGTGAAATTTACTTGAAATGATTGTAATGATATCTTTTGATAAAATACAATTACAAGTTAACAAAAGTTATTTTATAAAAAGGAGAATTACGAGAATGGAAAATGTATTAACAGAAAGAACGCAGGAATGGATGAATTTGGAACGGGCGACATTAAAGCAGAGGATGATTGCAGATGAGTTTTATGAAAAGAAGCTGATGCGTCCGATTGTTTCGGAATTTCTTATGAATAATAAGGAAGCGGTGCGAGAAGAAGTAGAAGGAATGATCTTGACAGTTGGAACGTCTTATGAACCGCTGGTTCTTAGTATCCAATTATTTAAACCAAAAAGAATTCTGTTTTTATATACACCGAATACAGAACGATTTATTGATAAGGTAATCAAGTTTTGCAGATTGAAGAATAGTACCTATGACAAGCGGATGGTACGAGAAGGAGAACCATTGGATGTTTATAGGGAAATTAAAACGGCATATTTGGCATGGAATCGTCCTGAAAAAATTTATATTGATCTGACAGGCGGAACAAAGGCAATGTCATCGGCTGCGGCTATGGCGGGAGCTTTGATTGATGTACAGTTAGTTTATGTTGGAACAAATGATTATTTGATTGATTTTCGCAAACCAAAACCAGGATCGGAACGAATTCAATATATTGGAAATCCATATGAAGTGTTTGGAGATTTGGAAATTGAAAAAGCCATCACATTATTAAAACGTTATAATTATGCGGGAGCGAGAGAGCGTTTGGAGTTATTGAAAGAACGAGTTCCAGATCCAGTAATTCGGCAACAGTTGAATTTTATCTATTTATTAACCTGTGTTTATGAACATTGGGATGCATTGGAATTTCAGCAGGCGCATGCTTGTATGGAAAGATTGCTTGCTGAGTTATATCGAGATTCAAAACTGCATCAGCAATTTATTATGATGGATTATATTCCTGGATTGATGAAACAGAAGAAAATTTTAGATCAGTTAGTAAAAATTCCAGCGGCAATCAAGGGATATACACGAATGGAAACATTGAAAGATAAAGAAAAAATAGCAGCTTTGATGTTTACTCTTTATTCCAATGCGTTAATTCGAGAAGAACAAGAAAAATATGATTTTAGTACTTTGTTATTATATCGCTTGTTAGAAATGATTGAACAAAGAAGATTGGCTTTATATAATGTGGATGTATCCAGAGTAGAATATCTTCATATTAAGTATCCAGAACGGCTGTTTGAAGGAAAAAATGCATTGACCGATAAAGAGAAATTTGAAATTTACCGTGGAAAAATTATGGAGATTAAAAAGATGTTATTCCGAAGAAGTGTAAACGATTTCCTTCCAGAACAAATTTCTTTGTTAGAAGGGTTTATTCAACTGGCAGCACTGGGAGATAAGATTGTAGCTGGAACGAAGGTAATTGATAAGATTAAACGGATTCGAGCCATGACTTTTTTAAGAAATAATAGTATTTATGCACATGGATTTACACCAGTAAGTCGAGTGGATTTTTTGAAATTTAAAAATTTTGTGACGGGATTATTTCAAGAATTTTGTAAAATTGAGAGAATTAATTATAAAGAATATTTAGATGATATTGCATGGATTGATCCATCCGAATCGAAATATTCATTGATTCGAAAAGGAGCCTAGTTTTTGGATGAGAGCGGTTTATATAAAGGAACAGGGAGCCTATATTCGCAGGGTGGGTGGGAGGATTGTGATAAGTAAAAATAATAAAAATTTAAGAGAGATTCCAATTACTCAAGTGGAAAAAATTGTAGTAATGGGAAATGTTCAGATTACAACACAGGCATTACATATGGTAATGGAATATGGAGTAAGTTTAAGCTTTCTTTCCTATGGAGGGCGTTATATTGGACAGGCAGTATCGGAATCTTCCAAAAATATTTTTTTAAGATTAGCACAGTATGAGCGATATCAAGATTCAGAAGCAAGGTGTGAAATTGCACGTCGAATTATTGATGCAAAAATTCAAAATCAAATTTCAGTGATTGAGGCTTATCGTTGGAAAGAAAAGCAAAACTGGAGAGATGCAATACAGAAGTTAGAGGAGAATCGGAAAAAACTTTCCAGTAAAACAAATAGTTCAGGAATTATGGGAATAGAAGGGATTTGCAGCAGTATTTATTTTTCTTGTTTTTCTCAAATGTTAACATGCGAATTAAATTTTTCAGGAAGAAATCGAAGACCACCAAAAGACCCAGTTAATGCTTTATTGAGTCTAGTATATACATTTTTAACGATAGAGATAGAAAACGCTTTGGAAAATGAATCGTTTGAGCCCTATCTTGGTTTTTTACATGGGATTAAGTATGGAAGGAAATCGCTGGCTTTGGATTTGGTGGAGGAATTCCGACAACCAGTTGGGGATCGGTTGGTTTTAAAGCTATTGAATAAACGGATGTTGTCGGAGTTTGATTTTCAATGGGAAGAACGACGGGGTGTTATTCTGAGTAAAGAAGGATTTCAAAAATTTTGTAAGGAATTTGAATGCTGGATGAGTAACGAAAAAGAAAATTTTCACACTATTATTTTAAATCAAATTGGAATATTAAAATATGCCATTCAAAACCATCAAGAATATATTCCCTATTTGTGGAAAGGAGACAAACGTGATTTATCTAATTAGTTATGATATTTCATCAAACCGTTTAAGAAACAAAATAGCAAGTTGTTTGGAAATGTATGGAATACGGGTGCAATACAGTGTTTTTGAATGTGAGTTGTCGGAAAAACAATATGAGGCGATATATATAAAATTAAAAGGGTTGTTAAACGGAGAAGACAATGCAGAAATTTTATTTTATCCTCTTTGCAAAAAGTGTAGGGAAAAACGAGCAGAAATTGGAGAAGTGAAAAAAACAATCTGGGAAGAAACATGTATTGTTATTTAATCTGACAGTTTGATAATATATATTGAGAGGAAGAAAAAGAAGAATGGGATTATTTAGCAGGATTATAGATATACAAAAATTAAATCAAGCTTGGGAAAAAGTAAGATTGAATCGTGCGGCAGCAGGAGTGGATGGAATTAGTTCTGAGAAATTTGAAGAAAATAGGAGAGAATATATTAAAGAATTGCATCAGGAACTTGCGGATCATTGTTATTCTCCTAGACCAGTAAAGTTAATTACAATTCAAAAAAATGAAAAACAGAGAGAAATTGGAATTTTTTGTATAAGAGATAAAATAGTACAGCAAGCTATTTATTATGAATTAAATCGACTTTATGATGCTTCTCTTTGTGAATCGGTGTATGCCTATCGTCCAAACCGTTCAGCGATTCGTGCAGTGAACGACATCAATTCTGTAATACAAAAAGAAAGATATTCCTATTTTTTAGAATCAGATATTGAGAAATTTTTTGATTCTATCTGTATTATGGAATTGATGAGAGTATTGGAGCGCAGGATAAAAGAAAGGGATGTATTAGAACTTATTGAACGCTGTTTGAAAGTCCCTTATTTGGATGAAAATGGAACTAAGAAAGAAAAGGAAAACGGATTATATCAGGGAAGTATATTAGCTCCATTGTTGTCCAATGTATATTTGAGTGATTTTGATAAATTTGTAGAATATAAAGAAGTAAGTTATTATCGGTATTCGGATGATTTTATCCTGTTTTCTAATGAGAAAGAAAAACTAGAACTGATTCTTGCAGGTATACAACAATTCCTGAAAAAAATTGGTTTAAATTTAAAGGAAGAAAAAACAAGAATTGGGATGGTAGCTACAGGATTTGATTTTTTAGGATATCATTTTAACCAAGATGGAAAGCAAATTCCAATCAAAGCAGAGAAAACGCTTTCCGATAAATTGGAATATCTATAACTTCTCGGAATCTCAATGA
>DVHN01000165.1 GCA_018712075.1 Candidatus Fimimorpha faecalis | reverse complement strand
CCCGTCAAATGTCCACTTGTGCAAGCACAGTATCCGCTTGACGGGTTTATCGCACAGATAACAGCCGAAACCAGATCCTTTCCCCAGTTTCGGCTGACTAAAAATTATGTATTACATTTACTCGATTGTTGTAATATCACTTCCGAACCATTTCGTAGAAATTTCTCCCACCGTACCGTCTGCTTTTAATTCACTCAAAATCTTTTGTACCTCATCACGTAATGCCTGATCTTCTTTACGGAATGCAATTGCATATTCTTCTTCTGATAATCCCTCATCTAAAATTCGATAAGCCTTACCTGAGTTTTGGATTTCATACTGAGCCACTACTTCATCCATAAATACTGCATCCACTAAATTAATATCCATTTGCTGCAATGCTTCCACATTTGTAGCAATACTTGAAATCTCCATATTTGCTGCAAGCTGTGATGCAGCCAGCGTATCCTGTGCCGTTGAACCATTCTGAACGATTACTTTTTTTCCAGCTAAATCATCAACAGAATTAATATCACTCGACTCTGGAACAACAAAAACCATGGCATTTTTCATATAAGGCTCTGATAAGTTAAAAGCCTCTTCTCTCGATGGACTAACCGATAACCCATTCCAAATACAATCAATCTTTCCCACACTTAAATCTTGTTCCTTTGTATCCCAATTAATTGGCTCTTTTACTAATTCTACTCCAAGTTTTTCACAAACTGCTTCTGCTAAATCAATATCAAACCCTACAATCTCATTATTTTCATCCGTATAACCCATTGGCTTAAAGGTTGCATCCAAACCAAGTACAAACTTTCCTGCATCCTTTACTTTCTGCAAAGACAAATCCTCTCCGCTTTCTGATTCTCCACTTGCAGCATTTGACGAGTTACCTTCCTGTGCCTCTGTATTCTCACTCGATGTATTATCTCCTGTACCACCACATGCTGTTAATAACATAGCAGATGCTGCCATAATTACCGCAGCTGTTTTCCATAATTTCTTTCTCATAGTAACCTCCACTTAATTTCCAAAAAATTTCTGTAACAGACTTTCCTAATTTCGTGCAATGTCTGACTTTACCTCACTACCATAACACATTTTGTTTACTTTGTAAACCGATTTTTACCTGCTACATGGGTACCATGCCCATTTTTATCGTATGGATATCGTTTTCCAGAAACAAAATCTTTAAATACAATAATTCTATTCCCAAAATCTGGATGAGGGTAGATTCCCGTATCTAAAATCGCAGCCGTTATCCCTTCCCCAGTATATCTTGCCTTTTTTACAACCGTTGTAGGGTGACTCACTTCTGCTTCCTCACCATTATATAGTTGCTGACGACTAATATGGTGTTTTCTCATACATTCTTCATCCATTTCATAAACTGCATTTCCATCTATAATTAACATAATTACCTCCCAATATTAGGTTCATTTTAAATATAAATTCTATTTAAACTTTCATGCCTGCTTTGTAGGCATCACTATCCTAGAAATATTGACTGATCGGCACTTTCGTGTTTCCACAATCACTATTTTTATAATAACTAATATATTCAGTTTGGGATAATCTGCTGCTCTTGTGCATATAGTTTTTTTAAAGGATACAACGGAACGGAGGGATGATATGCTTTCTACTGAAGATCGTTACATGATGATAATGAAAGCCTCTCTTCCTTATTTATCTAACGATACAAGGAGGATATTTCTTACCTATCTAAAAATTAATCAAATTATGCATACATTACACGATTTCGATAAGGAGCAAGAAGAAATTTTTTCTAGTTGTTCTGTTAATGACGAAGATCGAGAAAGTGGACTAATCCAGGCAATTCGTGATTTTTGTACACCAAAAGAACAAGAAATGATTGATACCATTTTAAATTTCAATCAAGTCATGAAACTATGGAAGGAAATGGAAGATTCACAAAATTTATAAATTGGAGGGATATATGAAGAAGGATAATCCAGACATTGCTTCCGAAAAGATGGAATTTTTGGCTTCTCTGATGAAAGAAGCCAATAAGAAAAAACAAAGTGAAGTAATGCCATTTCTAATGAGTATTACACAACGTGCCAATGAAAAAGGAATCCAATTCAGTGACGAAGAAACGGAACTGCTTGTACGTGCAATGACTGCTAACATGTCTCCTGCCGAACGAAAAAAAGTAGAAATGTTACGGCAAATGTCTAAGCTGATTGGAAAACGTAAACCACAATCGAAACAATGAAAAACAATTTTTCTCCTATATTAACAAAAGCCAGTAGATCCTCTCTACTGGCTAATTTCTATTCCATCTTTTTTCTTAATACCGTTCCTTTCGTTTTCTTTTTCGTATTGCATATTCGATTTGAAAGAAAAATACAAGTAAACAAGCTCCACATGCGGCTATCACAATTGCCCCAATGACTTTTTCAACTGGAATTCCATAAAAAGTCAGTTGATTCATCTGAAGCTCTGTTCCATGCTGTTTTAAATATTGTTCGGAAATCACTGCCGTATCGACATTTTCACTTGCATTTCCAATCCATACATCCAAAAGCATTGCAGCGCTTCTTAGTTGACTATATGTATTGGATGCCGTAATGCATACATGAGGAATTTGATTTTGTTCCCAGATCGAAGATTCTTTTATAAGCACTGGAACAGATATTTTAATTTGATCTGCAATGGACTGAATCTGTTTCCCTAGCCATTGATATTCCTCCTGCTCTGCCATTTGCATCTGAATACTTTCTTGTCCATCCATAGTACTAAAAGAAACCGACGCCACGATATTTGCCTTTTCTTCTTCTGTTAGCTGATCCAGATACTGCTTTGTTCCTTGCATTGTTTCCATATCTGTAAGAAGGAAACGAATGGTATATGGAAGCTCCGTTTGCGCTGCAAGTTGATTTGCCATTTCCAACAGAATTCCTGTTCCTACCGCATTTCCTTTATAACATGCTTCCAAAATAATTTCTTTTTCACTTAGTCCAATTCTGCGAAATACAATATTTTTTCCTGTATAAGCGCCATTTTCCACATTTACAAACGGATACTCCAACGGATTGTATCCCATATAATGAATTCGATCTAATAAAAAGTTTTGAAGAGCTTGCGATTGTTCTTCCATAGAAGAACCTGTCGCATACTGCTGTATGAGCTGTTTTGTATAAACATTGGCGTCTTCTCCATATTCGGATGCCTGTACATGAAACGGAATGAAAAAAAATAGAATAAAGCCAAAGATTACACCGATCTTTTGTTTAATTGTTTTCATGTTTACCTCATACGAAAGAAAGAACTCTGCAACCTAACCATATGGAGTTGCAGAATTCTTCTTTGCTAAAATTTATTATTTGGCAGGTTTTTGTACAATATTAATAATACGTCCTGGAACATAAATTTCTTTTACAATAACACCATTTAACTTATCTCCAAGTGCTTTTTTCGCAGCTTCAATTGCATCTTCCTTTGTAATATCGGCTGGAATTGTAACCGTTCCTTTTGTTTTTCCATTAATCTGAACTGCAATTTCTATCTCATCATCTTTTAAATGCTCTTCTTCATATTTTGGCCATTGGCTATGGAACACACTATCCGTTCCACCCAACTGTTCCCAAAGTTCTTCTCCCATATGAGGAGCAAATGGAGCTAATAAAATTACAAACGTCTTTAATGTTTCCTTATCAATTCCACCTTGTTTTTTGGACAACTCAATTAACTTATTGTTGTATTCCATAAATCCAGAAATAACCGTATTTAAGCTGAATTGCTCAAAACGTGTTTCAATATCATAGACCAAACGATTCCTCAGCTTGATCATCTCCTTTGTAGGCTGAATATCCAAATCTTTGGAAGTTTGTACTAAATTCCAGAAACGATTCAAGAAACGATATACACCATCAATTCCTCTATCATCCCATTCTGCATCCAATTCTGGCGGACCTACAAATAATTCATACAGACGCAATGCATCGCATCCATAATTTTCTACCAAATCATCTGGAGAAACTACATTGCCTTTGGATTTCGACATCTTAATACCATTTTTACCATTAATCATACCCTGATTGAATAGCTTTGTAAATGGTTCATCAAAGTCTACCACTCCAATATCGTGTAAGAATTTTGTATAAAATCTTGAATATAATAAATGAAGAACCGCATGTTCTACACCACCGATATACATATCGACTGGCAAATACTTATCTGCAATTTCACGATTTACTAATTCTTTGTCATTTTTATTATCGACATAACGTAAGAAGTACCAGGAAGAACCAGCCCACTGCGGCATTGTATTCGTTTCTCTCTTTGCAGGTCTTCCACAAACTGGACAAGTCGTATTCACCCACTCATCAATCGCAGCCAATGGAGATTCTCCTGTTCCTGTTGGTTCATATTTTTCTACTTCTGGTAATTCCAATGGCAATTGATCTTCTGGAACTGGAACACATCCACAATGTTCACAATGAATAATTGGAATTGGCTCTCCCCAATATCTCTGACGAGAGAATACCCAATCACGCAGCTTGTACTGTGTTGTCTTTTTTCCAATTCCTCTTGCTTCAATTTCAATTGGAGCAGATTTCTTTAATTCGGCAGAATCTCTTCCTGTCCATTCTCCAGAATTAATCACAATACCAGATGCTGTGTAAGCTTCTTTCAAATCTTGTTCTTTTCCATCTGGAGAGATAACTTGAATAATTGGAATATTAAACTTCTTTGCAAACTCAAAGTCACGATCATCATGGGCAGGTACACACATAATTGCACCTGTACCGTAATCTGCCAGTACATAATCGGATAACCAGATCGGGATTTTGGCTCCATTTAATGGATTGATTGCATAGCTTCCCGTAAATACACCTGTCTTTTCTTTGTCTTGCATACGATCTACATTGGAACGCATGGAAGTTTTGAAAATATAATCTTCCACAGCTGCCCTTGTTTCATCGGTCGCCAAACTTTTTGCCATTGCATGTTCTGGAGCTAAAACCATAAAAGTAGCTCCATATAACGTATCTGGACGGGTTGTATAAACTTTAATCGTTTCTTCTCTGCCGTCTACTGCAAAGTCAATTTCTGCACCATTACTCTTTCCAATCCAATCAGCCTGCATTTTCTTTACTTTTTCTGGCCAATCTAATTTATTTAAGTCTTCCAACAAACGATCTGCATATGCCGTAATTTTTAACATCCACTGTTTCAAATTTTTCTTTGTTACTTCTGCGCCACAGCGTTCACAGCGTCCATTTACTACTTCTTCGTTTGCCAGACCAGTCTTACAGGATGGACACCAGTTGATTGGCATTTCTTTCTCATAAGCCAATCCTGCCTTAAACATTTTTACAAAAATCCATTGCGTCCATTTATAAAATGCTGGATCGGTTGTATTCACTTCCATATCCCAATCATAAATCGCTGCAATTTGATTAATTTGTTTCTTTATATTTTTAATATTTTCTGCTGTAGAAATCGCTGGATGTACTTTATTTTTAATTGCATAATTTTCCGCTGGAAGTCCAAACGCATCCCATCCCATTGGATGAATCAGATAATATCCCTGCAATAATTTATAACGGCTCCATACATCACTAATTACATAACCTCTCCAGTGACCGACATGCAGTCCGCTTCCCGATGGATATGGAAACATATCCAGACAATAATACTTTGGCTTTTTGCCATCGTTTACATTAATAGGATGTTCTTCCCAATGTTTACGCCATTTGGCCTCTACTTCTTTGTGCATATAAGATGCCATAACAAAAATTCCTCACTTTCATAAAAAATCCCCCTCGTCTCATCTTATTATAGAGACGAAGGGGGAATTCGCGGTACCACTCTATTTCATATCATTTGATATGCACTCTTTTTCCGTAACGTGGAACTCCGTCCTGACTTACTGCTATGTTCTGCCAGGCTACTCCAAGACCAGTTCAGTAATATGGGGTACTGTCTTGCACCATCCGACAGCTCTCTGAAACCTTACGTTACCTACTACTTCTCTTCGCCGTATTTATCTATGGTAACGATTGTACACCATGCAAAAAGAATTTGTCAAGTACTTGAAGCACTATTTTTGCCAAATGCTCAGTTGTCCATTCAAATTTTTCATACTTGACTATGTTTCTGAAAGCTGGTCACTTGCTACTCGCTCAATATGCATTGCTAAATATCCAATTTCTACCTCATCTAACTTACATTTGAGACTTCGCCCAATTTCATCGCAGATAAGCGTTGCTGTTTGAAATGCTTCTGGAAATTTTACTTCCATATAGTCGTTCATATTTAATTTAAGCTGTTCTCCACTCATCGCACGTGCGACCATATAGCGTACATGATTCATCAAACGATTATAAGCCAACGACATAACATCAATCTTCTTTCCAGTCTGTTTCTCGACTAAAGAAATACATTCCTTTACTGCTCTCGCAATCTGCATCGCCTGGGATACATTCTCATCCTCAATGGCGGAATGGACATGCAACGCAATATAGCCAATTTCATGCTGGTCAATCCTAATCTGCATTCGATCCCATAATAATGATTCAATGCATTGTGCTACTTTATATTCCTTATAAAATAATACACGAATATCATCGGTTAATGGGTTACTAATTTGTTCACAGTTTTGGATTCGTTTGACGGCATATTCAATATGATCTGCCATTGGAAAAAGGATCGTTCGGTCAATTTTTCCAAACACTTTTTCTGCGTTATTCAAAACTTCATTCGCGAGTTCAAGACAAATCGGGGAAACGGATTTAATAATTTCCTTCGCTTCTCCCCTTTCCGTTAATTCCTGTAAGGAATACACCGTGTCTTCTGCTCTTTTTTCCATTCGTTCACTGACCTTCTTGCCAAAGCCTACTCCTTTTCCCATAATCAAATATTCTTTATTGTCTGTCCATATTGCAATGACTGAATTATGGTTTAAAACTTTTTTAATTCTATACATATCTCATCCCACTCATCTTAATCTTTATTCGTAAACATCCACTGCAAAAAGAGCTTCTCCTGCTTTCACCTTTCCTTCTTTTAAAAGACGAATCTTTTGATTATCTGCTAATTCTGTACATAAGATTGGAGAAACGATGGATGGTGCATTCTTCTTTAAATACTCCAAATCCAACTTCAACATCGGATCCCCTTTCTTTACTCTTTGTCCATTTTGTACAAAAACTTCAAATCCCTTTCCATTTAATTTTACAGTATCAATTCCAATATGAATTAAAAGACTCACTCCAGAATTTGTTACAAAGCCAAGTGCATGCTTTGTTTCAAAAACAAAACAAACTTCTCCATCTTCTGGCGCTCTTACAATTGGGTCAACTGGAGTTACAACTGCACCGTCTCCCATCATTCTACTAGCAAATGCTTCGTCTGGTGCAGTTGCTAAATCTGCTGCAATTCCCTGAATTGGACTTGAAATAAGAATGGATTCTACTACTTTTTCCTGCTTCGTTTCCTCTATTTTCTCTTCTGCTACTTCTACTGTTTCTGTATTCGTATATAATTCATTTGGCGCAGTTTCTAAGTAATCTTCCAGATTGGATTTAATTACTGTTACATGAGGTCCATAAATTACTTGTACTCCTTTGCCTTTATGCACTACACCGGATGCTCCTGTCGATTTTAATAATGCATCATTTACTAATTCCGCATTATGCACGGTACAACGAAGTCTTGTTGCACAACAATCTACATCACTAATATTTTTCTTTCCACCAAGACCTCTTGTAATTGTTTCACTGACAGAATCGGTACCTGTTTTTTCGACACTTGCATTATTTCCTTCTTTTCTTGCATTTACATCTGCTCTTGTATAAAGTTTTGTCTCTTCGGTATCTTCCTCGCGACCTGGAGTTTTTAAATTCAGCTTTTTGATTAAAAATGTAAATAATGCGTAATATACAACAAAATATACAATACCTACAATTACAACCCAAATCCAATTTGTCTTCGCATTTCCTTGCAAAATACCAAACAACGTCAAGTCGATAATACCACCAGAAAATGTCATACCAACTCCAACATGAAATACATGCATCAACATATAGGCAAGTCCTGCAAATACACAATGAATCACATACAGAACTGGAGCCACAAATAAGAAGGTAAATTCAATTGGCTCAGTAATACCAGTTAGCATTGCCGTCAAACCAGCACTTAATAACAAACTTCCTGCTAACTTTCTCTTTTCTGGTTTCGCACAGCGATACATTGCTAACGCTGCTCCTGGAAGACCAAAGATCATTAGTGGGAATTTACCAGACATAAATCTTGTGGCTTCCACACTAAAACTATCCACACCTGCTGCTAATTGTGCAAAGAAAATATTTTGTGCACCCTCTACAAGGTTACCAGCAACTTCCATCGTTCCACCCATCGATGTCTGCCAGAATGGAAGATAGAATACATGATGAAGCCCAAACGGAATCAAGGCACGTTCCATTAATCCATACAAGAATGTTCCTGCATATCCAGACTGCATAACCAATCCTCCAATTGCACTAATTCCAGATTGGATGAATGGCCATACAAAGTACATTAAAATGCCGACAAATAAATATACAATTGAGGAAATAATTGGCACAAATCGAGTACCTCCAAAAAAGGAAAGCACCTGTGGAAGCTGAATTCTGTAGAATCGATTATGCAGTGCAGCGACACCAAGACCTACAAGAATACCGCCAAATACACCCATCTGCAAAGAGCCAATTCCTACCACTGAAGTTGCAGATCCTTGACGAATCTCATTTAACGCATCTACTCCAGATTTAATCATATTTCCAGCTGCATCATACTGTGCATACTGATATGTAATTAATGCACCAATCGTTGCATGCATAATAAAGAAAGCAATTGCGCCCGATAAAGCTGCAACTTCCTTTTCTTTTTTTGCCATACCAATCGCAACACCCATTGCAAATAGAATCGGTAAATTGGCAAAGACGATATCTCCTGCCTCATTTAAGACAGTGAAAAATGCGTATAAAATTGTTCCTGGTCCCATTACTTCATACAATCCGTACGCCTTTAACATTTCTGTACTGGTCAGGGAGGAACCAATTCCAAGGAATAATCCTGCTACTGGAAGAATAGCAATCGGCAGCATAAAACTCCGCCCAACACGCTGCAAAACACCAAAAATTTTGTCCTTCATTTTCTTTTCTCCTTTCTTATTTGAGGACTGGATGAATGCATATTTTTGCCACTTTGCAGCCTAAAACAAACAAAAAAGGCATCAAATACACATAAACATCCAAAATAATGGTTATGTATAGTGAATGCCTCTGTCTGAGTAACATACTATATTTTAAATATAAATTACCATTTCATCTTCCATTTGTCAAGTATTTTTTAACAAAACTTATAAAATAGTGAAATCCTCTCCAGTAACTATATTTCAAAATGAATAAAAATACTTCTGTTTATTGTTCTTTTATATACAGAACAAAGCAACTCTGCTTGAACAAAAGAAAGCTCCAGTGGAGCTTCCTTTTGCATATCATGATAATTAGAGACTTGCTTTTTATTATATGAGTATCATTTTTTTATCAGTCGGATTTCGATTCCCTCTAGGCGCAGACTTTTTCCTGTTGTTCCAGATACTTCTCCATCGGTTACATATGGCTGCCATCCTAAGTTCTGTATATGAGTCCGATATGCCACGCTATAGTTTTGTGCTAATTCTCCTGTTAGCCGAATTTTAATTGCTTCTGCCCTTAGACATTTTCCAGTTGTCCCAGATACCGCTCCATCGGCTACATACGGCTGCCATCCTAAATTTTGAACATGAGTGGCATATTCAATTTTTCCTGCTAATTCATTGTTTTCCAAATGAATTTTAATCGCTTCCATCCTCAAACATTTTCCAGTTGTTCCAGCAAGCATAAGATCGCTTACCGCTGGCTGCCATCCCAGATTTTGTACATGGGCAGAATAAGATAGCTGCAATGGTGCTTGAATATCGGCTGTTTTTATTAATGTCCAATCATCACTTGTTCCCCATGCTCCTGCATTTGCTTTCACAGAAATTCCAACCGTTACTTCTGTTTCACGTTCCAAAGAAAAGGAAATACTTGGATTGACCCACTGCTTCCATCCAGTCAGCTGAATTTCTTGTTTTCCTAATTGGTTTTCCCCCTGCATCACATAAGCAAAAATTTCGGAATCTGCTCCTGTATCTCCACCTTGCATATTCAATGAAAACGTATAATGTCCTGGCTCCAATACGATTTTTTGCTCTGCCATACAGGAAATAGCTTCGTCATTATAAAAATGAAGCGCATAATTTCCAGTCGTCGCAGTTTCCCATTGTCTTGTTAGATACGGTTGACTGAGCAGATAATGACTCATATCTTCTTCTTCAAAACTTGGATTTTTCAAATAGTTTTTGGCCTTTACTGTAACCGTTGCCTCCACATGAATCTCATCTGCTTTACCAGCTATTTTATAAATTCCAGGTGTATGAATCATATCCATGGAATATTCTTCCCATACAACGCTTTTTTGTTCTTTCTCCCCCGTATTATAACAAACTTCGATTGTCTGAGGCATCGTCAGTACTTCCCCTACTTCGATTGTAATTTCTGGGTTTTCCCAACTTTGAATCTTTCTTTCTGTTACCGTCCCTGTTTTTACATATCGAAACACATTTAATGAAGATAATGGATGCCCTGTAAAATCAAACAATGCCTGATTATCAACCGCACTTCCTCCATACCACTGTCCTGCATCTTCTGGATCATATTCTCCAGCATAACTGGATGCCCATCCAGAGCCATATTGCTCCCAAATTGCTCTATTCGTTTCTAACTCTGTACCTACAGGAAGCCACGCAGGTTCCCAATAAAAGACTCCAATTCCAGCTTCTCCCACTTCAGACACTGCATGAATTACATCTCTAACAGAACTTGCCTGTCCCTGAATTGTTGCTGGATAGCCATTTACAAGCGACTCCTCCGTTGAAATTGTATTTGGATGTCCGTCTCCATCTTCCAGTGTATAAGCATACGAAGTTTCCGCCACCATTACTTTTTTATGATAGGTATTCGCAACCAATTGCAATTCATTTGTTAAATTTTCCAACGTTCCATGCCAATACGGATAATAGGAAGTAGCGAGGACATCGTAATCCACATGATAATCTTCCAAAATTTTTGCCCAGGAAGTGGCAGTACCCTTTTCTGGATTCGTAACGTGAATCGCTGATAAGATTGTTTGGCTTTGTTCTGCATTTATTTCTTTTATTGCTCTGCAGCCTGCCTGAAAAATTTTACACATATCTTCGTGGTTTGAAACATCACAAATCTCATTTGTTGTTTCATTTCCTATTTGAACCATTCCAACCGCAATTCCTTCTTTCAATAATGTCTGAAGGCTTTCTTTTGTATATTGATATACTTGTTCTGCTTTTTCTTCTAAATTAAGATCATCCCATGCCTTTGGAGTTTTTTGTTTTGCCGGATCTGCCCAAAAATCAGAATAATGAAAATCTACAAGTAATTTCATCCCCTGTGCAGCTGCACGTTTTCCAATTTCAACGGCTTTTGCCAGATCGTTATTTCCACCACCATATCCATTTCCATCTGCATTGTAAGGGTCATTCCATACACGAACTCGAATATAATTAACTCCAGACTCTTTTAATGTTGCAAAAATATCCTGTTCCTGTCCATCCCATCCATAGAACTTAACTCCACTTTGCTCTAGAGAAATAACGCTCGATACATCCACGCCCATAATAAAATCGTCGCTTAAATTTTCCACTTTTTGAACATAGATGTCCGATTCTATTGCTGTGGACTCTTCTGCTTGCACTGAAATTGGAAGTTGGCTGATAAATATTCCAAGCAATGCGATTGACAACAATTTCTTTTTCCATTTATTTTTCCACATATCACACGCTCCTTATAAAATGACTGGGACTAAAACAGTCCCAGTTGTTTAACTTTTACATAAAACGATCGGTGTACAAATACCTGCTTCTGCATATTCTGGATTTCCATTATAGACAACCACTGTAATACGATGAGAACCTGCCATTTCTTTTCGTAACGGGAGAATAATTTCTCCTCCCCACGCATCCGTCCTACTATAAATTTCCTCTCCATCCATATAAATCCATACATGACCAAGCACAGAATTTACATACAAACTCCAATCGCCAATATTTCTAGCAAAATTTACCTTTGTTTGATACATTCCATACTGATTCAATTTTCCTGACAGTTCTGCTTGAGACTGCCCCGAAAACTGTACTGGCTCAAAACTATTCATATCATTTGCTTCCGTCTCTATCGTCGGATCAGGTTTTTCTGAGAACAACCGATAATAAAGTCCCCATCCATCCAAAACTTTTTCTTCCAATGTATCAATATATGGAATATGTTTTGTCTTTTGAACTGGAATCACAATTTGACTTTCCATTCCAGAAGTTGTCTTAGCCGTTATTTTGATCTCTTGATCCGAGTTTGGCTTTACAATGACTTGTGCATGTCCATGGAACAAGCTTCTGTAATTTGCCACATCTGGTTCATGAGAATTTGGATTCCCATTTCCAACTCCAATAATTCTGCCATTCTCTATCTCAAATGTTACAAGTTCAAACAAATCTGGAATTACGGTTCCATTTTTATCTACAAGAGAAAGATTAATGACTGCTGCATCCATACCACTATCTGTTATATCTGGAACCTCATTTTCCATCAGTAGTCGCTCTGGCTCTTGTGCCGTTAACTGCACATCTTCTGCAACTGGGACTTCCTTATTATATCCAATCAACTTTAATTCTCCTGTTGCTTTTGGAATCCAATATTCTGCTTGATCGTATGGATCTGGAATTTTTCTTCCCATGGAAACTCCATTGACGAATAATTCTACTTGCTCACAATTCGTCACTGTCATAACACGAATCATTTTTTCTTTATGGTCTTCCATTTTTTTTCTGTCACACCAAGGAGAAATCAAATGCACCATCGGCTCTTTCTTCCAAAATGCCCGATAAAAATAGCAGGCATCTTTCTCAAATCCACAACTGTCATAAGTTCCAAAAAAAGTTCCCACACTTGGCCATTCAAACGGAGTCGGCTCTCCACGGTAATCAAATCCAGTCCAAACAAAACTACCTGCCACAAATGGCCGTTCGTTGACATATCTCCAAGTATTTTTTACTGTTGTACCCCAAGGAACTGTATCGTCATCATAGCTCGCTATTGTATGAGCATTCCAATCTGTCTCATACTCTCCACGTACCATAAGTGCACTGGCAGTTTCAGAACCAATCAATGGAATGTTTGGATATTTCGCATGGAAATCATCATATCTTTTTGGATTATAATTAATTCCTACTGCATCTAAGATGGTGGCAGCACCCTGTTCCTCCATATATCCGCCATTAAAAGCACCTAACACTGGTCGTGTAGAATCCAACGCTTTTACGGTCGCTTGAAGTTTTCCTGCCATGCGTCTTCCCTTTTCTGTTCCTTGCAATGGCTCTTCATTAAAAATGGAATAGAGTACAACCGATGGATGATTTCTCGCATTTTTTACAATTTCTCTTACACCTTCCAATACTTCTTGGGAAGAATTATAAGTACGATTTTCCTCCATAACAACAAGACCAATTCGATCACAAATTTCCAAAATTTCAGGATCTGGGTTATGAGAACACCGATAGGCATTGGCTCCAAGCTCTTTTAATTTTTTTACTCGCCATTCCTTCACTGTATATGGAACAGCAACGCCAACTCCTGCATGATCTTGATGATTACAAAATCCTTTTAATTTTATATTTTTTCCATTCATCCAAAAGCCACTATCTGCCAATAACGCAATCGTCCGAAATCCAATGGATTGCACTTGATAATCCTGCTTTTTTCCATCATAGCAAATAACAGTACGCACTTGATAGAGATTTGGTTCTTCTACATCCCAAATCATTGGATTTTTTACTAAAAGTTCTTGATGATATGTAGTTGACTCAAATGCCTCCACTCTTAACTCGTTTGTACATTCTCCAATTATTTGATTTTCTCCATCCATCAACGTATTAATTACTGTGACTTGTCTAAAAAATTCAAAACTATTTTCCAGTTCAGTATCCAAATGAAGCTTCCATTGATTTTCCTCTAATTTTTCAGGTTTTGCAAACACACCATTATGCTTAATGTGAACGGGAGATTTCTTTATCATCCATACGTTTCGATAAATTCCAGCTCCTTCGTACCACCAGCCTTCCCATGCAGTTGCATCAATTCGAATTGCAATCGTATTAGGTACTACTCCGAAATTTGCCATATCGGTAATATCCACACAAAAACTATTGTATCCAGAATAGCTATGCTTCATAATACTTCCATTCACATAAATTTGCGCATCTGCCGACATGCCTTCAAATTCCAGTAAAATCTGCTTTTCTTTATCTTCTTGACTTAAACCGAAACGAAGCCGATACCAGCCAATTCCCCGTTCTTTATAACCTTGATTCGGAGATCCTGTCTGCACAAATTCTTTTTTTACTACCCAATCATGCGGCAGTTCCACTTCCTCCCATTCTGAATCATCAAAACTAGCACTGGCAGGTCCTCTAGCAGCACCAGCTTTTGAAAATGCATACACATCATCATGGTTTTTCGTCGGAGGAAGAATGGAGAAATCTTTTTCAATGAATTTCCAGCCCTTATTCAAGCAATGGATCCCTGCCTGTTCCCCATAATGTCTCATATTTTGTCTCCTTTAATCTCTATTGTGATCTATCTTTTGTGATTTCACAGCCCCTATTTATTCTTTTACGGCTGCTCCACCTAACGACGTAATTAACATTTTCTGCGTAATTACAAAGAAAATGATAAATGGAACCGCTACAAGTACCGAACCTGCTGAAAATGTTGCAAATAAGTTTTTCTTGTCGGTTACAAAACTAAATAATCCAAGTGCCACCGTTTGAACTTTTGAAGAACGCAATACCATCTTAGGAAAGATAAAATCCATCCACGGTGCAGTAAAACTTGTAATCGTCAAAAATATAATGATTGGTTTTGCAATTGGCAATACAATTTTTCTAAATATTAGAAAATGACTTGCCCCATCAATTCTGGCTGCTTCATCCAAACTCTTTGGAACCGTATCCAAATAACTTTTCACCATCCACGTATTATATGGAATATTTCCAGCTAAATAGACTAAGATTAACCCCCAAAGCGTATCCAAACCATTAATACGAAGTAAAATAACATAAATTGCCACCATACCAACGAAAGATGGGAAAATCTGCAAAATTAACAGCGACATCATCAACGTTTTTTTCATTATAAAACGGAAACGAGAAAAAATATATGCGCTTAATGAACAAACAAATACCGTACTGATTGTCGTTGCTGTTGCAACAATCAATGTATTCCGAAACCAAAGAGGAAAATCTGTGTTTTCAAACAAGTATTTATAGTTTTCAAACGATATGCCATCTCCAAATGGAACAATGCTCAATGCAGCAATATTTTGTTGTGGAGAAAAAGCTGCACTCACTACATAAACCAGTGGATATAAAACAAACAAACTCGTTCCAATTAAAAAGATCCACACAACTGCACTAATTGCAGCCTTACCTGCTTTATTATTCATTACAGCTCACCCTCCTTATAAGATTTCGTATTTCTAAATGAAAAGATTGCAAATGGAGCCATAACAATAAAGATAACAACTGCCAATACCGACGCATAGTTATACTTCATTAACGTTACAGTCAAATTATAAATCCATGTTACTAAAATATCCGTACCACCTGCCGAGGTTGCAGTACTGTCTGCCACACTTGGAAGACCACCAGTTAAGAAATAGATTGCTCCAAAGTTATTGATATTATGGGTAAATGACATAATAATTAACGGCATCGTCTGATACAAAACAAGCGGAATTGTGATTTTACGGAACATATAAAACTTACTTGCCCCATCAATCTTTGCTGCTTCATAAATGTCTCCTGAAATTGCAGTCATATTTCCCATAATTAATAACATAAAATAGGAGAATCCAGCCCAGAGATTAACCAATACACAGACTACACGACAAAGCCATACATCACTCAGCCATGGAATTGGCCCATGAATCATTCCAATTTCCATTAATGTACGATTTACAATACCAAAGGAACCATTTAACAAGTTCTTCCATACCAACATACTTACAACGGCTGGAACGGCATATGGAAGAATAAAAATAGAGCGAAACAGTGGTTTAATTTTAATTTTACTCTCATTTAAAACAACCGCCATAATCAATCCGCCAGCATAACAAGTAAATGTAGCAAGTACACCCCAAACTAATGTCCAGATTGCCACTCGTCCGAATGCACTCGTCCAAGAGGCTTCTCCTCCAAACATAGCGACAAAATTATCAAACCCAACCCAATCTACCGTATTATTTGGAGGAATATGCTCTGGTGCAGAATAATTTGTAAACGCAACACATGCAGAAAATACAAGTGGTACAACTACAAAGAACAGTAATAAGATAACTGCTGGAGCAATTCCTACAACTGGAAAAGCCTTTCCAGCAGCTCCTGCCATAGAAGCTTTATTTGTCTTTAATACCCCATTAATGCAGTATTCTTTGTATTCATTTAATGCACCTCTAACTGAAATAACATAAATTCCAATAATAATTGCAATGATTGCAATTATCATAACACCATCAATTAACATAAAAATAGAATTGTTTCTTAGTTTTACAGCAATATCTGGCTGCGGTTCCCCTAATGTAATCAATTCACTAATTTTTTGAACAAAAAATGGAATTAGGCAAATACTTATGATCTCCACAAGTGCATACAAAACGCCTTTTATGTATTGTTTAAAATACAAAATATGTCCCAATCCCATAAACAGAATTGATGTTACGAGTACTTTATTTTTGGAACTTCCATCCCGATTTAATTCTGTTGACATTTTTACCTCCTAACACTGCATTTACTGCGGTATAAATTGTACCAAAAAGTTTCCCTGTTTCTTTTTCACTACCTCTGTAACACACTGCTATTAACGGTATCCATTTCTTTTTTTACATCTGCACCATCCCAAACATTGGAACATGCATTATTCATTGGATCCCAAAAGTTATCAATCTCTGCAATTGATGGCATTGGATAAGCATATTCTAACTGTGCCTGAAATCCTGCCATATACTCACTTTCTACCTCAATATCTACGGATGGAATTGCTCCTGTTAATTCAAAACGTAATTGCTGCATTTCTTCTGAAATTAAAAACTTAGCAAATTCTTTTGCTTCTTCTGGATAATCGGTGTAAGCAGATACTTGCATTGTACGTGCTCCAGAGAACGATGCCGCAGGGTTCTCATCACCTGGCAGAGCTGGAAGTGGAGCAACACCAAAATTCATTCCTGCGTCTTCACAAGATGCAACATTCCATGGACCAGTAATATACATTGCCGCATTTCCTTCTGTAAAAGCTGCCAAACATACTGCATTGTCAGAAAGGTCTGCTGCTGGAACATCTAAGTACTGACGGAATGACTGGAAATATTCCATGCCTTCAATTGCCTCTTCATTATTCATATAAGTGCTGCTTGTATCGGTTCCATCTTCTCCAAACAATTTATTTCCATTTTTTCCAGTAAAGATTGGAGAATAGTAGGCGTCTGCAACATTCCAAATAATTCCATATTTGGAACCAGAGTTAAATTCTTTACAAAATTCTTCTACTTCTTCCCAAGTAGTAGGAGCTTCTTCTATTAAATCCTTATTGTAAAACAAAGCATAAGTTTCATCGGACACTGGATAACCATAAATTTTTCCATCGTAAGTAACGGCTGCTTCACAAGATGCTGCCACCTTACCAACAACATCTTCCTCATCCACTGCTAAAATATGTCCTCCTGCAACAAGACCGCCAATCGTGTTACTTGGAGTTGCAAATACATCCGCACCGACTCCTCCAGGTCCATCCAGCGCAATCTGTGTATTCGCATCACCTAATTCTACATTCTCATATTCAATCGTAATATTTGGATATAATTTTGTAAATTCTTCTCCCGCTTGTTTGATAAATTCTTCCGTTTCACCAGAAGATTCCCAAACCTTAAGAGTTATTTCATCCGTAGTTAATCCGCCTTCGCCATTGGAGTTAGAATTAGGTTCTGTACGATTATCCGCTCCATTATTTCCGCATCCTGCCATAACCATAGAAACCATTAATCCACTCATCAACATTGCTACTAATTTTTTTCTCATGACTTTCCTCCTATTTTTACTTCGTTGAAGATCTTAGAACAACATCATATCCCAAATACAACTTTTGTGCGACGTCTTCTCCATTTAACCGATCCAAAGTCATTTTACAAGCCATTCTTCCCAGTTCTTTTTCATCAAATTTCAAAGTCGTTATCGAAGGATGATAACTTTGCAAAAATAAGCTATCATAAAAAGATGCAATTTTTAAATCTCTTGGTATCATTACTCTCATATCATTTAGTTTTACTAAAACTTGACTACAAATTTTGTCATCCATGCAAATAATACATTCTGCATTATTTTCCACGATTTTCTCTACAGCAGTATAAACCATTGCTTTTGTCGTACAATTAAGATAAATTAGATCCCAGTTTAATTTAATCTGATTCAAAGTTAACCCTTCCTGGAATCCCTGAAACCGTTTTTGACTAACCACATGCTCTAAATTTCCCCCAATAAACGCCATACGCCTCATTTTCTTAGCAACTAATAATGACGTCAACTCTCTACATGCCTCTACATGGTGATTATCAATCTGAGGAACATCTAGATTTTCCGAATTTCCTATTACAGTAAAAGGAAAACCAATTTTTTGCAAGTAATCTACCGCCACATCTTGTACCAATGTTCTTAACAGAATTACTGCATCCACTTTATGATTTTCCACTACATTACGAATCCTAGAAATATTTCCTGCTTCCATTGTAACGACAATAATATCATATCCAATGCTGGATGCCATTTCACAAATTCCAAGAAGACAGTTTTGAAAAAAAGGAATTTCATTCAGTTCTGGATCAGCTGGCAGCACTGCTGCAATATTATAAGTTTTCGATTTCGCCAGCCCCCTTGCAATTATATTTGGTTTATAACCACATTCTTCACAATACTGTAATACCTTTTTTCTCGTATCTTGACTAATACGCCCTTTTCCTGAAATCGCCCTCGATATTGTTGTTTTAGAATAACCTAAATTTTGGGCAATTTTATCAATTGTTATCTTCCTATGCGCATTATTATTGTAGCTTTCCATAAATCCTCCTTGATCTTGTAATTGCGCAATCGGTTGTTCTATGATTAAAGTATACCTCACGCGCATTTTTACGTCAATTCACATAATTTACATGCATTATATAAGATTTTTATATATATTTTATATGTAATTCATCTTTTTAGCGCAATATTGCGCAACTTAGTTAATATCTTATTTTTGCGCATTGTTGCGCATATATTTATTTTATCAACTTTCTAGAAAAAATCAATTTCTTTTTTATAATCACTGCATTTCATTCAAAACTGCCGAATGAATCCTTTTAACTTGCCGAAAAATGGGCTGTAAAAAAAATGATTTCTCATTTTTTCACAGCCCTCTTTTTGATCAATTAATTTATAAAAACCATTCTGGCTCTTTTCTCTGAGAATATTTTTTCCAAAATGCAATTTGAGCAATCCGATAAATTGGACCTCTAAATTTTCTCGCACCAGTCGGACACACTTGAACACATGCGGTACAACTAATACATTTCTTATGATCTGTCATCCTTGGATTATCTCGATTGATCGCACGGGTCGGACATACATGTACACAACTTCCACAGAAATTACATTTTTTACTGCCCATCGGTTTTAATGGTACATTCATCCATTCTCGATAAGGATAACTTCCGTTTATTTGCAAAGGTGCAAACTGATTAATAGAGTTTTTTTGTAATTTCTCCATACATTTTTTACTGAATAAATCAATCTTTTCCTGATCTTTTTGATCAGGTCTTCCTTTCGCAACATTTGGAAAAATACTATGCTGCGCAATAAACGCACCTGCTCCCACTACGATAAACCCTTGTTCGCTTAACAAGTCATATAGTTCTAATAATGCATCTTCATATTCCCTATTTCCGTACACGACCACTACGATTGCTGGAGTATTTCTTCCTCTTAAATTACGCAAATTTGGAATACAAATCTGTGGAATCCTTCCTGTATATACCGGCATTCCAACAACCAATAATTCGTTCTCTCCACAAACAATCGGTTCTGTAATTTTTCTTCGCAGTAAATGGTATGTCTCACTATCTTTACAAAACCTTGCGGCGATTCTATTTGTTATTTTCTGGGTTGTGCCAGCAGGGCTAAAATCAATTTGTTTCACCAATTTATATTCTTTCTCCATCCTTTTATTTCCCATAATAATCACCTAATACAACTTGTTGATACATTATTGCATTATATTTTTCCTTTCTCTGATAATATCAGAAATTTTTTCATTATTATAGCACAACTATATAAAAAAGAAAAGAGTATAAACTCTATATTAACAAAATTGACTTTCCGTGGAATATTTTGCCAGTTATAATAAAAAGAAATCCCTGCTTATTTCTTAAAGAAATAAAAATTAGGGATTTCTTTCATAAGGTTAAACGATTTTAATCTTCTGTTTTTGCAGCTCTTGCTTCTACTTCTTTTTTCTGAATATCTCCAGGAGCTTGTTCATAACGTGCAAATTCATATTTGAAATCACCAATTCCGCCCGTCATAGAACGAAGATCGGTAGAATATCCAAATATCTCTGACATAGGAACATCTGCCGTAATCACTTGTTTTCCGCCTGGAATATGATCCATACCAAGCACACGACCACGACGTTTATTCAAATCTCCCATAACGTCACCTGCATAATTATTTGGTACGGTTACTTGTAATGTAGCAATCGGCTCTAACAGCACTGGGGAAGCTTCCATAAAACCTTTCTTAAATGCTAAAATTGTTGCCATCTTAAAAGCCATTTCAGAAGAGTCTACTGGATGATAGGAACCATCTACTAATGTTGCCTTTATACCTACAACTGGATATCCAGCCAAAGGTCCCTTTAATACAGATTCCTGTAACCCTTTTTCTACTGCTGGGAAATAATTCTTTGGAACTGCGCCGCCTACTACTCTTTCTTCAAATACATATGCTTTTTCCAAATCACCTGATGGTTCAAATTCAATTTGAACATCTCCATACTGTCCATGTCCGCCTGATTGTTTCTTATGTTTTCCTTGTACCAATACTTTTTTACGAATTGTCTCACGGAATGCAATCTTTGGTTTGGATAATTCAATCTCCACTTTATAGCGGTTCAATAACTTACTTACTACAACATCTAATTGCTGATCTCCGATACCATAAATCAATGTCTGACGATTTTCTGAGTCGTTTACTGTCTTTAACGTCAGGTCTTCATCCATCAATTTACCAAGTGCAGTTGCAATCTTATCTTCATCGCCTTTATTTTTTGCTTTATATCTCATATAAGTATAAGGAGTTGAAATATCTGGTGCCTGATATAATACAGTTGCACCTTTGCTGGCCAATGTATCTCCTGTAGCAAGCTGTTCAATCTTAGTTAAGGCTCCAATATCTCCCGCATGAAGTTCAGATACTTCAATTGCTTCTTTTCCTCTAAGTATATAAAGCTTTGCAGCTTTGTCTTCTCTTTCTTTATTTACATTGTAAATCATATCGCCTGCTTTTAATACGCCTGTTACAACCTTAATCATAGAATATTTTCCAATAAATGGGTCCACAAGCGTCTTAAATACCTTCGCAGACGTATGTTTGGTACAATCATACTGTAACATTACCATTTCGCCATTGGATGTATCGTTACCATAAATTGGACGCTGTGCAGGTGATGGGAAATATTTTTTAATCGCCATCAAAAGCATCTTCATTCCCTGTGCATTGATACCAGATCCCATTAATACTGGAACAATCTGTCCATCAATTACATGTTCCCGCAATGCGGTAGAAATTTCTTCGTATGTAAATTCTTCTCCTTCAAAATACCGTTCCATATATTCTTCATTTGTTTCAGCCACCGCTTCGATTAGAGCTTCACGGCTAATTGTCAAATGTTTCTCAGAATAATCTGGAATTTCACATTCTTCATATTCACTTGTGTTGCCAATAAATCTTCTTCCTTTCATCTTGACAACATTGACAAAACCTACAAATTTTTCATTTTCACGGATTGGAATGTGGAATGGTGCAATCTTACGTCCAAACTTTTCGTTTAATTCCACTGCAATTTGTCGGAAACTTGCCTGATCATCGTCCATGTTTGTAACAAAGATCATACGTGGAAGATTATATTTTTCACAAAAATCCCATGCTTTTTCTGTACCAACCTGTACACCAGATTTACCATTTACCACAATGATTGCTGCATCTGCTGCACTCAATGCTTCTTCTACTTCACCTACAAAATCAAAATATCCTGGAGTATCTAAAAAGTTTACTTTTATATCTTCGTATTCAATCGGAACTACAGATGTACCAATTGAAAATTTACGCTTAATTTCTTCTTTATCAAAATCACTAATTGTATTTCCATCGTCTACTCTAGCGAGACGGTTTGTCACACCTGTCACGTATGCCATCGCTTCTATCATCGTTGTTTTTCCAGCACTGCCATGTCCCAGTACTACCACGTTACGAATTTGTTTTGTTTCATAAATATTCATGTTGCCTTCCTCCAATGCAAATTATTTAATAGGGATTTTCCCTTTGCTGTTATGAAATAGATGGTCTTACCGGCCTTTTCATATCCTTATTATGATTTTACTAAATTTTTTGTAAAATTTCAATATAAACCTACAATTTTAACAAATATTTTTTCATAAACTTTTTATAAACTCATCTCTTTTTCTATTTTCCCTTCCTTTTTTATTGTTTTCTCATGTATCCATACTAAATTTTGACACAAAACTGTTTTTTATAAGATTTTTCTTTTTATAAAAACATGGCAATACACGCCATTCACAGTTTAAAGCGATAAAGCGTTGACAAAATTTCTTTTTTGCATTACAATAATCAAGAAAAATTTTTATAGAAAGGAAAACTTCAACCACAGTTTTTTCACTCTCTGTGTTTGTATTTCAATTTAAGTCATTCTTAAATTGAGGTTTGGTATATATTATGAGAACTTTTGGATTTATCGGTTTAGGACTTATAGGCGGTTCTCTTGCAAAAGGAATCAAACGCCTGCACCCAAATGATTGCATTATGGCATACGACCACGCTCAAGAAACACTCCAGATGGCTTTGAAAGAACAAGTCATTGATATCATTTTAAGCGATATTGATGAGCATATTTCCAGCTGTGATTTTGTTATCTTATGCACTCCAGTCTCGTATAATGTTTCTTATTTAAAAGCAATTAAACCATTTTTAAAACCAGATGCTATTCTCACCGATGTAGGAAGCACCAAAACATCCATTCATGAGCAAATCATAGAATTGGGACTGGAGAACTGCTTTATTGGAGGACATCCCATGACTGGTTCCGAACGCAGTGGTTATGAAGCCTCTAACGATCATCTTATGGAAAACGCCTATTATATTATTACTCCTACTTCCAAATCGACTCAATCCCAAATTGATCGCATGATTTCTTTCGCATTGGACTTATCTGCAATTCCAATGGTTTTAGACTATAAAAAGCACGATTATATCGTAGCTGCCATTAGTCACTTGCCTCATATTATTGCCTCTTCTTTAATTAACCTCGTTCGAGACTCCGATACAAAGGAACAGACAATGAAACAAGTTGCTGCTGGAGGATTCAAGGATATCACAAGAATTGCTTCTTCTTCTCCAATTATGTGGCAGCAAATCTGTATGGAAAATAGTGAAAATATTATTCATATTTTGTTAGATTATATTTCATCTTTAAACCATATTGTAAAAGTAATGCAAAACAAAGACAGTGACGCAATCTTTCGTCTTTTTGAAGAATCTGGAGAGTATCGGAATTCTATTCCTGATCGTTCCAGCGGACCAATTAAAAAAGAATATTCTTTATATTGTGATATTATTGATGAATCAGGAGCGATTGCCACAATTGCTACGACACTTGCCATTCATCAAATTAGTATTAAAAACATTGGCATTATTCATAACCGTGAATTTGAACAGGGCGTATTAAAAATTGAATTTTATACAGAACAGGCCTGTATGGATGCTGCAAAACAATTAACCAGCTGCAATTATCAAATTTATGTTAGATAAAAGACATATTAGAAGGAAAGGA
>DVHN01000164.1 GCA_018712075.1 Candidatus Fimimorpha faecalis | reverse complement strand
ATAGATTTTCCTATATTTTTCTATAAGATTCTTTCTGCAATCTGCTGTTTTCTTTTCGCAATTCCAAAAGTTTTCACCAAACCATTTCTTTTTAATATCTCCTCCATAAAAATTTTGAATTTTTTTATACGAATTACTGTTTTCTATTTCTTCTTGTATTTTTTTATGTATTTGATCCAGTTCTTCTTTTAATAAGAATATTTGACTCATATTTGGATAAGTTTGAATAATAAAATCCAACCAAGCTAACTCTGCTTCTGATGGAGGAAATATTACATCTTTTAATTCTCTCAATTCTTTAACATTCTCCTCCCAAATACCTTTTGCAGAAAAAATATTACAAAGAGAATACTGATCTACGTTTGTTCCCTTTTGATTTGTTTTTCTCTCTGCCACTTCATCATAATTCGTAAAGATAATTTCTGGTGCTTTCAAGCTCGCAAACTCACCAAAAGACATAATATAGCGTTTAAATCCTTCTTGATCCTCTTCTGGTATCCGATAGACTACTTCCCACACTTCCCATTCTCGATTTTGAGGATAATACGGAGAATGAAAAACTTTAAAATAATCCATTCTATGTTCTTCTATACAAAATTCTCTCCATAACCCCAATCTGCGTTTTTCTAAATAGTCCGTTACTTTCCCCCTTTTTTCTGCTGAATTTGTATAAAACTCTACCTTGTAATCTATTGTTTGTATTTCATTTTGTTCTTCTCGTTCTTTTTCAGCTACTCGGCATCTATTTTCTGAAACCCGAATATAATGATCCTTTAATGGTAATTGGTATCTCCTGTCCTCTCTTTGCGCTTCCAAAAATACATCTGCATTTTTTATATCCATTTTATTATTGCGGTAAATCAATTTTAATGGACAATAAAGATTACCATCATCATAATAGACTTGTCTATTTTGATGGATCGCACATAGACAACGATAAATACTTTCCTGAACAAGTCCAGATCCTACTTCTAATCCTCGAACAAAAAAGAAACGGTTTTGAATCTTTTTTCTCAACTTAAATAAAAAATTAGAACCTAAAACAGACAGTGGTGTAAATGTAGAAAAAAACGAAATCCATTCTAAGAAACATTCATAACGTTCTTCTGAAAGAATTGACTTCATATCTTCTTCCGTCCATTGATTCCTCTTCAAATATAATTTTTCCTCTTTCTTTTCTATCATATTTGAATAATTTTTATAAAACTTTTCTGCTATTTCATGCAAATACTCTTTTGAATCATTTATAGTCATTCCTTCTTTTTTTAATTGACAAAGTGCCTCTGATTTAGCACGAACACCACAGATTTGTTTATAAGAACATTTTCCAGATGTTGATTCTAACACAATCGAATCTCCTCTGCATATCTCATAATACAATCCCTCTTCTCTCTGTTTTTCTGGGCATTCTATTTCTTCATATTTTTTATCCATCATTCCGTAACACCCATATAAATTTTGGAACCAAAAAGTCTGATTCAATGAATAGGGCTTTTTAGTTACAATCTTTCTTGCAGGGTTTTTATTATCATATTTTCTTGTTGCAACACCATTATAAATGTAGGCTCTCAATGCAGCCTCTACTTCTCGATAACTATCTGTCCCCTTTTTTCCTAATAGCTTTGTAATATTTTTATCCCATTTAAATCCATATTCAAAATTGTATTTCAGTTCATCATAACGAACTAGCACATCATTAAAAAACTCAATATTATTATTTGCCATATTAGTTACCTCATATTATGCCAAATCATTCTACATCAGTTTCTGTATAAAATAATCTTCCGTATCTATATTATAATGTAGTACTTCTAACTCCACGGAATACTTTTTTGCTGCATTCCAGACACTGATCAATGCCTGTGTCAGTCCACTTGCATATAGCTTTATTCTTTCTCCAGCTAATTGTTCTAATTGACTGTCCGCCTGACATTGCATCCACTCAAAATCCATAACCCGTTCTTTCGGAATTTCTTCAAAAATTGGAATCGCTTTTATTGCAAAATGCCTTTTACCACAGAGACTTCGTTCTACAGTCTCTTTTTCTTGTTCTTGTTCCATATCGATCCTTGTTCTTATTTTCTGTTCTATATAAACTCCAGTTTCTCGATTCCAATGAAAAATATGAAGTACAATATCTAAATTCTCGGCTGCTAACATTGCTGTCAATACCTCAATTAAAAGCCCTCCATTAATATAAAGACCAACTTCTTCTTTATAATATTTCTTCAGCCTTTCATAAGCATAACGATACAAAGTTTCTAAATCATCATACCTCTCAAGACCATCAATGTCATACAGTTCTGCGGGATATAAATACAACTCACATTCTACTGGCCTCATTCTTGTCAAACCAACTCGTATCATCTCCATCTACCTCCATCGTTAAATTTTAATGCTTGTATTCATATCTAAAACTATAATCCCTTTCCGCCTTCCATTCAATCCGATCTGGGTATAATTCATCCTATTTTTACTTCATTTTAAACTATAAATTCAATTTTTTCCTTAACCTAACTACTCCCACAGGCAAACCTGCTGGGTTCTTACTACCAGGTTTAGTCTGTAATCGTACATCATTTTCAGACTTTGGAATATAGATATCCATTTGAGTAAGAACTTTTTACTCCTACAACTACATTGACGGTAATTTTTTATTTCTCAATAAAGAAGTATCGTCAACCTCCCTCAATATATTTTTATGCTATCTTAATTCCACCATTCAGTATTTTTATATTATTTACTTTAGTCCATTTGATTAAAGCTTTTTCTTTATTATAACATGGATGGAACTCAGTGATACATTTGTTTTTATCTATCTCTTTCGTTCTGTAATCATAACACTAAACTCTCGTCGGTTATTAAAGTTTCCGCCCTCTTTCGAGGTTTTCTTTTCTTAACCAGGGTCACAGTTAGAAGCAAGTGTACAGAGTGCAAATGTTTCCGTCCCCTTTCGGGGTTTTCTTTTCTTAACAATGGTTGCCGAATTGCAAGAGAACCATCCGGGCATTTTGTTTCCGTCCCCTTTCGGGGTTTTCTTTTCTTAACTTTTTACGTGTTCTTCGTTTAAAAGCGAGTGCGTTTAGTTTCCGTCCCCTTTCGGGGTTTTCTTTTCTTAACGCAGGTTGTAGTTTTGTCATAAAATCCAACAAAGGTTTCCGTCCCCTTTCGGGGTTTTCTTTTCTTAACGGTAATCTTGGATGATATGAGTATTGAGGAGTTATGTTTCCGTCCCCTTTCGGGGTTTTCTTTTCTTAACTATATCGAACGGTTCGATCGAAAGTGGTTACGTTCAGTTTCCGTCCCCTTTCGGGGTTTTCTTTTCTTAACATTTGATCATGAAGAGCAAAAATGGGTCGGATATCACTCGTTTCCGTCCCCTTTCGGGGTTTTCTTTTCTTAACGGATTGTGATAGACCATTAGACGGAGAAACCTATAATCGTTTCCGTCCCCTTTCGGGGTTTTCTTTTCTTAACGAACTACGAGGACCACAAGTATTTAGTGCAACCGTTTCCGTCCCCTTTCGGGGTTTTCTTTTCTTAACAGTGATCTTGATAGCTCAACAAAGAAAAATCCATTCGAGTTTCCGTCCCCTTTCGGGGTTTTCTTTTCTTAACAGAAGATGATCCAGAACCGAATTGAGGAGTTAAAAAAGTTTCCGTCCCCTTTCGGGGTTTTCTTTTCTTAACATTTTTCCAATACCGACTTAATTG
>DVHN01000163.1 GCA_018712075.1 Candidatus Fimimorpha faecalis | reverse complement strand
GAATTAATAAAAAAGAAAACGAAAAATACTTAAGATAGTTTCTTGAGTACAATAAGATTTAGGAGGAAAATTATTGAAGATTAAAGAATTTAATTCATTGTATTGGAGATATTATTTGACTTTGGAATCAGATTTTATAAAAATAGAAAAATATTTAGAGTTTGATTTAGGAGAAAATTACTTATATAATGGAAAGAAAACGACAAATATTGGAAATAGTTTGTCATATTCTGTAGAATTTGTAAAACAATATCAGGCAATATGTTCAGAAATAGATGTTGTTTTTAAAGTAATATGTAAAGAGTTAGGAAAGAGACCGAAATCTGGCATAGATGAGTATGCAAAAATAATTTTAGCGGATGAATTTTGGAAGAATGTTTGTGAGCAAAAAATAGAATTTTTTGATAATATACAATTACAACCCTTTTATAATTGGAAAGAGACGATGTCACCATGCTGGTGGAAATCTTATAATAAGGTGAAGCATGCTAGAATGCATAATTTTAGCCAAGCAAATCTAAAAAATGTTTTGAATGCTCTTGCTGGATTATTTATGTTAGAAAATTATTTGATAAAATATTTAGCGACGAATAATGATATAGCAAATGAAGAAAAGGGAGATACAATTGATGGAAAGATTATAGATGTTCCAGAGAATCCTTCTAGGCTATTTAAAATGAATAATTGGGATGTTAATATTCATAGAATGGGAGATATACTTATTAAGTATAATTGAAGAATAATTATTTCTTAGTACATAATAGTTATACTGAAAAGTTCTACAAATTTGAAGCGTATCAATTACGGCATAATAGTTCATTTTATTTTTTTTCCTCGATGTTCTTGAGGCATGAATTTCTGTATTGATATCTTCAAGGCTCATTTCAGGTACGTCTGCTGCCTGTCTGCAAAGTTCCTCAAATGTATTCAGAGCTTCTGATCTTGTTACAATGTTTTCTGGAAGTGTTGTATCAAACGGAATACCTCGCACCATCCTACTTCGTTTCATGAACATGCGAAAAGCAGTTGGAAGATCCATTCCTAAAGCATCATAGATCTCGGCTACCTCCTACTTTAATTCTTTATCCACACGAAATTGTATTAAAACTTGTTCTGCCATATTAATTATCCCCTCATATATAATTACTATAAGATTCATATAAATGAAGTTATTTTAATGTAATTAGTATATCATAATAATGATCAATAAAAAAAATAATGTTTGACTTGTTTTTTGCATCTATTTTAAATTCAAAAATTTTTGTCTGTAAAATGTATAACTAAGTAAAAATACAGATTTAAAGAGAAATGGGGTAAGCAATGATGGATGAAATAACCCTTTCAAATATTGTTGCATAGATAATAAGTGAAAACAATTTTTGTAAAAGGAGATTCTATCTATGAAAAAGCTAGCATTGGTTATTGATCCTGGACATTATCCAGGATATAATCCAGGAGTTGATCCAACGGTCTATGAGGGAAATGTGATGTATTCGTTAGCGGAAGCAGAAAAAAACTACTGCGATGCGAATTATTCGGATCAAGTAGATTGTATATTGACAAGAGGGATGAATGAAAACCCATCCTTAGAGCAAGGTAGAGGTCATAAGGCAGTTGAAATGAAACAGTCTGGCAATTATGAAATAGTAATGTTTATGTCCGATCATACGAATGCACCAGGAGGGAATCCTCCAGATCCAAATGTGACAGGCGTTTGTATTTTTACTTCTCAGTTTCGGAAAAATACGTATGATTTCCTGCAAAAGTTAGCAGATGTGGCAGCTTCTGTTATGAACAGTCATTTTTTATATATGGATGCACAGCCTCTTAGTGCAGCCGATCCTGCGGACTGGTGGGGCGTGGTACGTGGAGCAATGAATCACGCAAAGACACAACAAGAAGCCGATCAAAATGGAGCCGATTATGCATTTATTATTGAGCATGGGTTCCATACGAATCCAGTAGAGTGTGCTTTCTTTAAGAGTCAGAAAAATATACAGTGTATGGCAGAAGCGAAAATTGACTTTATTATGGAGTATTTAGGAATTAAAAAAGCAGCGACAATGACCGCATTTTGGCTCTGCGATGGAACGTTAGAAATCACCTATGCAGGTGCAGATGGAGTTAATTTACGCTCTGGGCTGAAAATAACAAACAATAATATTGTAGGAACATTGTATAAAGGAGAAAAACGAAGAGTCGTACAGGGAATGAAATTATCAAACGGACAGGAGTGGTATCGCCTAGAATCGGGAGAATATATTACCGCAAATAAAAATTATGTAGCATATACAGAAAACAATCAAAAAAAGAAAGTAGGAAAAGTAACAGGAATTGCAGCAAATGACGTGTTAAACGTCAGAGATTTTCCAAATAGTTCCGCTGGAAGTGTTACGAAAACACTGAAAGAAGGAAATTTAGTTCAAGTAATTGGAGAATGTTACAACAATGGGACACAATGGTATCTCGTTGATCAGGGAGAGGCAAGCAATAAGTTCAAAGGGTTTGTTGCCGCAAAATATATAAAATAATATAAAATAATTTATGATTGATTCATAAATTCCCTTGGAAACATATTGTTTCCAAGGGAGATAGAAATATATAATCAGAATAGAGATTCTTTTTTTATTCGAGATAATCGCATTGTCGCAATTAGGATGCAAACAGTTGCTATAATCAGCATTGCTTCCATACAGGTAAATAGATGATTTAGGTCATATGTAAATAGAATATCGGGAGCCTCTGCTGGTATAAAGTCAACCATATTACTCAAATTGCTAATTGTACCCAAAGCATCGATGCTCCATCGGCTAATGGTAGAGCGACTTACAATTTCTCTTAGAATGTCGTGAACGTTTAATATATTAACTTCTGGCAACCGAAATAATGCATTGGAAAATATCATTTGTATTACAAGAAAAACTGGCATTACTGTCATTGCTTTTACACTATCTCCACAGTAAGAACTAATCATGATTCCCAACATATCTGCGGAAAAAATTGTCATTAGAATTGTAATTGCAAATTCTATTTTTGGAGAGAAAAAAACGCCAGCATTAGGGAATGCCTCCCATTGCCAATTGCCCCAAGCCAGGAACAGAATGGATACCACACAGGTTTGAATAACACATTTAAAAAATTGGTATACCACATTCGCAAAAATGAAAGAAGAAATACGCATTCTTTGAATATATTGTACTTTTATTTTTGCTCTAATACTACAGATAGCAGTGATACTATTAAATATACCGATCCAAATAAGAGCAATTGAAAATATAAATAAACTTACTTTCGTATTCATAAAAGATTGAAACATCATTTCATTTACTGCAATAAACACAAGCAGCGATAAAACAAGAGGCATAAAAAGTGTTCCAATTATACTCTTACGGTTTTTTCCTTCCCAATATAATTCTTTCAAATTTGCTTGAAATTGTCTAACCAATGCCTATTCCTCCATTAAATACTTCTTCTATATTTAAGATAAATGTTTCTTCTGTCTTTAATAAAAAACTTATCTTCTTCCTAATTATTAATTATTGCTCTATACCGATGGATATATTTCTTTATCTCGTCAGGTTCACTTTCTCCGCCTTCTTCTTTTGGCATAACAAGAGAGACAATACGGCTATAAGGATCATTTTTGAGACCAAAAAAACTTTTTGCTTCACGAGGTGTTCCTGAAAAAGCAATGGTTCCGCCTTTTTTATTGTCTTCCTTTGCTAAGACAACAAGTCTGGTAAAGATTTCATCAAATGGGACTCTGCGATTTTTATCTCGGAAATGATTCATAAAATTATGAGGATGATGACTAATTACAATAACAGTCTTTCCCTTTCTATTTACTTCTATTTCTCGTAAATCTTGAATAAAAAGGTTAAAAGCAGATGGCTCATCCAAACCACTATCAGGTTCATCAAAAACAAGAATTTGTGGTTTACTAGCTTGAGAACATGCCATTAATAATTTCTTTTTTTGTCCACCTGAAATTCTTCGCACTAATGTATTCAATAACTTATGATCACTGTCCCATAGTGAAAACTGGCGTGCTAATTGTTCTAATTCAGATGGAGTATATTTACCCTCTGGTCGGAACATCAGAGCATTTTTTTGGATTTCTTGTTCTACTGTTAAATCATTATTTGAAATTGTAAACTGTGGAGCATAAAAGATCTTATTTTTCAATAACTTTTGCACTTTTTTACTTGTAACTTCTCCAATTATCGTTTCACCATTTGCTTGCACAGTAACAATATTCCAACCTGATTCCAAGCCAAATAGATGTTTCACTAAAGTTGACTTTCCCGTTCCTGAACCACCAATAATCATAATCATTTCTCCAGGTTCGATTTTAATGGAGACATCAGAAAGGATTCGTTTTCCCTTAATAGTAACATTTAAATTATTTGCTTTAATTGTGATTGGATATGTTGATTTTTCAGCATACTGAACTCTTTTTTCCTCTGATATTGAACTATATCCAATACCATTTCTTTTCGCAAATTTTTGTATGTTAGGACATAGTCCATCAGTAACAATTGTCAATGTTTCTCCATGATCTCCACAATTATCAAAAGCGGTGTCTTTTATTATCACATCATGATTAAGATGTATTTGTGTAATTGCTGTATTAAAAAAAGCACCAGTTTCTATGAGATCAACGGACTGTTCAAATATAACTTCCCGTAAACGAGGACAATCACAAAAAGAAAACCAACTAATTATTTTAATTGGATTTTTAAATATAACACTTTCTAAAGAATCATGATGTGCACACATATACGCAGGGATTGTGATTGCATCTTCTGTTTTTATATCGAATATGACTTTTGTTACTTTCTCAGGTATATGTGACTGCAATTGTGTAAGAGAGGTAATTAAAAATATGACTTCTTGTAAACGAGGACAATTGGAAAAAGCATTATAGTCTATACTGCTAACGGATTGTTCAAATATAACCTCTTGTAAACGAGGACAATTGGAAAAAGCATAACGCTCAATTTTTTTAACTGGACTTTTAAATACAACACTTTCTAAAGAATCATGATCTGCACACATACGCTCAGGGATTGTAATTGCAATTTTTCTTCTTATATCGAATACGAGTTTTGTCGCACTACGTATAGATGAAAATGAGCAGGATTGTGATGTGAGTAAAAGAGTGTTCTCTTGCTTATCCATTTTTATCTCTCTCCTTTTAATTGAATGTACCTAGTATTAAAAATCTGCTGTATTATAAAAATACCTTAATTTCTTTATTAAGATATTTGTTTTTTCTATATTGTTTATTATACAATAATAGAGAATGGTTTACAAGAAAAATTTTCTGTATAGGATAGGGTAAAGTTATTTTAGGTTACATTTGGATGCACTTCTCTTGGGAATTTTTGCTTTTTACAATCTTCGATGTTAGAGCTTTAGTCGCATTTTATAAGAGTTTTCGTGCTATTTTCTAAAATTCCTAAGATAATTTTACCCTATCTGAAAAGTATATAATCACTTAACAAATACGCATATAATACGTATAATATGATTAGAATAGGAGGTGTGCGCCAGTTCGGCGCTGGATATATAACTGGTGGGAATCCAGTCTGGTAAGACCCAGCAAGTCGCCAGTACCGAGTCCTTGAAACACCAAAGGCTAACAATGGTGTTTAAGCGTAGGACAGGGAACAGGAACGCCGTAATGCGAAAGCGTGAAGTGATTGAGCTTCGT
>DVHN01000014.1 GCA_018712075.1 Candidatus Fimimorpha faecalis | reverse complement strand
CAAACGCTTTGCAATTTGACTGATTAACTCGTCTTTTTTTCCTTGTGATAATTCAACTCCCTGTAATTGCCTTTTTTCTGCCATAGATTTTCTTCCAGAACTTAGTTTTTTCTTATATTGGCTTCTCATCTGTTCATAATCCACAGCATATAATTCTCCAAACCCTTCTGTGGTTCGTTCTCCAATCATCTGAGTATTCAGCCAATCCAATGAAATCGGATTTTTCAACTCAATCAAAAGAGAAGTTCCCTTATCAAATGCCTGAACTTGCATTTTATTCATTTGCCATTTACGATTGAACCCTCCATAGGTGCGATACAAATATCCCTGTTTGCTAATTTCAATTTCATCTGGCTGAATACCAAGACAATGAGCCAGTTCTTGTTTCAATAACGATTCCGTTGCTTGAATGGTTAATGTTTTTTTATTAAATAAAAGAACAGGAGAAACAAATTCTAACATAAATTTTCGGCTCAACGTGGACTCTTTTTTCTTATAGCGTTCCACATGAATATTTAACATAGAAAGACTTCCATACTGTGTGGAGGAAGAACGTCCTAAACGAAAAATTCCATCGTTCGGAAATAATTCAACAATCTTCTTTAAATCCTCTGCTTCTCCTACGATTTCTCCTGCAAAACATTGACGATCTTGAATACTGGAAAACTGATAAAGTGCCCGTTCTCCATTTCTTCTAATATGAGAATTCCATTCGGTATCTGTTGAAATCACTTGGAGTTCTTCCGTTTCCCTTCCATTTTCAGAAGAATTATATACATAAGCTCCTGCTAGAGAAACTCGTTTAACCAAAATGTTATTTTTTGTTTCTGGTACAACTTCCTGTTCTGGCTCTTTTATATAATTATAACAGACAGAAGATTCCAAATCTTTATCGACAAAATATCCCGCACAGGCAGGGCGAAAACGATGGCTGCCATCCGAAATATAAGCATTTTTAAATTGTACACGTCCATTTTGGAACAGGGAAAAATCCATCCCACCTTGTTTTTGATACTCCCAAGAGAGAAACCCCATTAAATTAGTTCCTGGCACATAGGTTTCTGTTACTCGATTACTGCTTTGTGGAAACAACAATTTCGTATCCGCCCAAAGGAAATATTGAATTTTTGCCCGTTCACTTCCTATCGCTTCCAAATCTTTTTTCACCTGCTCAATTTGCTTGAGATAATATTCCTGTTTTCTCTGCTGCTTCTCACATTCGGACTCTTTCATCGAATTGATTTGAATTCTGCCCATTCCACGATTGCGATTCAATCCAATTTGTTTTAATGCCTTGGCCGCTAATTCAAATATCGCTGCTTCTAATGGATCATCCAATTCATAGGAAAATCGAAAGCGAAGTCCTTTTTTTGCAACTCTTGTAAATCGCAGTGTTTCTGGTTTTGCCACACCTGTTCTGGAATCAATTGCGGTTTGTGCCCGTATATAAGTAAATTGATTTAGAACATTTTGAAACGACAAATATTCCTTATAAGAAGAAGTCTCAATTTCCTGTATATAAGAATTATAATTTTCTAAAACTGCGTTGCTTAATTTTATGATTCCATTTTCACTGCCTCCTGTACCAAATATACGATTAACCTGTGTTTCTGTAATTAGGATTTTTTTCTGATCTAATTCCACATAGGTATTCCAATCTGCCAATTCCAAAGCAACCTCTCGAATACATCCTTTTAATCGTTTTGCTAAAATTATCGGAAGTCCATAATCATCATAACAAATATCATTGTCAATCCACGCACTATAGTTTTCTCCATTGGAAACACAAAGATCACTGAGCAGTCGCAGCTCCATCCATCGTTTCATTTTCATCTTCCTCCCTTCCCATATCAATAAAGAATTCCATTGTTTCTAAAGCATCAAAATATCTGGCTATTTTTTTCCCGTTCTGTTCCAAATAAATCAGCGTATTTTGAAATAAAACACCTCTGGATTCCAATTGTTTTGCAACTAAAACGGTTTCATATTCTCCAGAGGCATAGGCGTTTCTTAACCGTTTTGCTCCGTTTTTTGGAAGACTGTTCATTTCTCTTTGCAGTTTTACAAATGAATCAAATTCGTATTCCTCAGGTAATTCTTTTATCGTATGTCCCACTCTAGGAATAATATATGGTCGCAGCAAAAGGCTTGTACCATCTGCCAGCTCATAATGCTTTTTACGGTATTTTTCCAAATCTTCTACAACGGAAACCGCATCACAAATCTGAAAATCCAATCCACTTTCCACAAATGCAGTATTTTCATTCTTTACCGCCAATGCTTTCATTCGCTTTTTAGCATTACTGCAACATGCTTCTGCCACTCGGTAAGCATCTGCAAACGGAAAATGGCTTTGAAAATAGGCGATTCCAGCACATGCCGAAAGCCCATAAATTTCTTGATTTACTTTCGTTCCTTCTTCTTGATAGAGAACTTCTTTTGCAATTTCTTTTAAGAAATATGCCGTCATATCCAATGCCAAACTTGCATTACAGACAAACGTCATATCATCTCCTGCCGATACAATTTTCCGAATGGAACTGCGTATCGGACGCTTTGGATGTTTTTTTGCCCACTGTTCTGCCCATTCTATCATTCGTTCATAGACTCCTTCAAACGCCCGACTAATACAGTTAGAAATCGTTCTGGAACATCGAATCGCTTCCTCATATCCTTCTGCTCCTTTTTCCTTCATTAAATTTCCAATCCGATTTCCTAAGTTATTTCCATCAATATGTACAACTGCAAGCATACTATCTCTGCCTTTTTCCGTCACCATATCATCAAATTTTTTCTTTTCTTCTTCAGTGGAATAACAGAGCTTATACAACACTTCTCTGGAAACACTGCATTTTCTTTCTCTTCCTCCATAGGTTTCCCAATAGGATGCCGACAATGGGTATCCAGTGCTATCTTCCTGCCTTGTTACAGGAAAATTTCCCGTTAGGTTAGACGGAGCCATTTTTCTTTTGATATTAGACAATTGCCGCTGTAATTTATGATAATCTTGCATATAGTCTTTCGTTTTTTCTGTCACTGCAACCGCAAGCCCTAAACTATATGTCTTTTCTAAAATCAAGCGAGAAAGCTTTCGATTAATCGCTCGGCACAATGCTCTTGTACGATATAAAATTAGCGTATTTCCTCCACCCGCATAAATAACCTCCATTTGTACGGTTTCCTCTTTTTCAAATCGGCATTCTGTATACTGCTTCCAATTGATCCGATATCGTTCTGGATCACTTTCTTTTTTTAAAACAGAATCCACCGATTCTTTTAAAATCGTTTCAAATAAATCCTGTACTATATTGGAAGCCCCAATGATTTCTTTCACACGATTGGTTCGAAAAATATAATTTTGAATTCCACGAATATCATAAATTGCCAATACTGGTTTAGATAAATCTATTTTTTCTCCCTGCATTGTTCCCGTTTTCCTCCTTTTATTGATCCTGCTTGACTGCTTCTATATAATCCTCTATTTCAATATAGTTTCGCCGAATCAAAACATTATTTTGTTCCATCTGACCTAGCAGCTGTACAAATACTTCCTTTAATTGCATTTCTCGTTTTGGAAGTTCTGTGTTCTTATTTTCCAAAAACTCCAGTCCCTGCTTCAACAGTTGTTTTGCCTTCTCAATATCTTTTGGAACTCCCTTTCCCCATATATAACAGATTGCCTTACAAAGTATTAATTTAGGATTCAAGCCTTTTCCTGCTTTCTCTGCTTTTTCATAATACTTCCAAGCTTCTTCTTCATTTTTTTCTATTCCAATACCATTTTCCAGACAAGTTCCATAACTGCATATGGCTCGATTATTATTTAACCGAACTCCCATTTGATACCATCGAATCGCTTCCCGTTCATTTTTTTGTTTTAAATAAAAATCTGCTAAATCACAGATTGATCGAGAATCCATTTGCATTGCTCCTTTTTTCAAATACTCTTCCTGTACTTTGGGATTAGCAGAAATAATATTTTGCTCTTCAAACAACCTTGCCAAACTCGTATATGCTTGAGGAAGATTATGATCTGCACCTTTCCAATAATAATAAATCGCTCCAAGCGGATCATCAAACTTTTGTTCCAGCAATCCCGCTAATTTTACAATTGCAAGGTTGTTTCCTGATTCCATCGCACGATAAAAGTATTTTCTGGCCAAATCATAATCTTGCAAGTCACCCTTTCCTTGCTGATAATAAATCCCCATATAATAATAAGCTTCTACGATACCGTTATCTGATGCCTGTTTCATGAATTTTACTTCTATTTCTTTTCTTTTCCTAGCTTCTTCATAATTTTTTTCTTTTCTTGCTTCATCTCCAACCCGTTTTTCCAAAAGTGCCAAAAGATAATATGCATAGGGATCTCCTAATTCTTGTTGTTTTTCCACCCAGTTCCGTTCTTTTTCCAACCATATTTCCCCGTTATTTTTGAAATTATAATAACAAGCTTTTGCCAATATTCCACAAACAGACGCTTTTTCACAAGTCCTATAAACAGTTTTTAAATCTGGAACAACGAGCAGCAATTCTCCTAAGTATTTCTTTACATTTTCAGACGGAGCAATCTCCCAGTCTTCTTCCAACATAGATTTCCCCATTGTTTCCCAATAATTGAGTTTTTGATAATAATAATAGGCACAGAAAAATTCCTGATAAGAATCATGAAAAAAAACGTATTGATTTTGTTCCATAACTAGTATTTTCATACAGTCTAAGAAAATCATCTCCACAGTTTCTTCATAATCTTTTTGAGCACGTTCTTTTCCAAATATTGAAATCAAGCGATCCCATTGACTAGAAAACTCTCTCCAGACTGTGTTGTATTGTTTTCTTTGCTCCATCCCTATACAATCCAAATAATTTTCCCAGTCTTCTTCTTGATAGATTCCCTGATTTTCTTCTATCGGAACTAATGGCATAAACTTTCGTATTACCATACGAAACTGTTGTGATGTCAATGCTTTTTGCGGTGTTTTCTCCATTTCAAACGCAAGTACAGGCAAGAGAAAACGAATCATTATGGTAATAAATTCATAAGAAATAACTTGTTCTCCTACAATCCGAATTCCACCATCATCCGATGCAAAATAACCTTCCCGTTCGTTTCTGCTTAGTTGTAACCGTACTTCTCCAAAAAAATACTCAGAAAGCAGCTGAGCTGCTGTTTGAGGAAGTTGTTTTTCCTCCCAATTTTGTTTCAAAAAAGAGGAGTAAAGTACTATAAACTGTGGAATTCTTAAAAATTGCTGTATATGATTACTACGTAAAGATTTTAATATACTCTGTTCTTGATCCACGGAATTCTGTGGTAAAACAGCTTCCATATAACTTAAAACTTGATCCATAGAAAGCAGTTGTAAATGGAGCGCTTTGTCTATACTTGATAAAGGCATTTCTTCTGTACGTTCTGTAATAATAAAACTAACATTTTTCCAATCGTCCACTGCCGATTGAAATTCTTTTTTCACCCAATTGCGAATAGAAAAATCCAGGCTATGAAAATCTTCTAAAACAATAATATATTCTTTTTTTCCATTCACTGGTTTTTTACAAAATTCTCTTAACAATCCTTCTTTGATTGTTTGATCATCTATTTGATTTTCTTCCTTTAATTCATAAGTCTGTATAATTAAATTAAGTAAAATTAAAAATTCCTGTTTCACTCCCAGATTTTGCCGTGTCTGATTTTTATGTTCAAATGCATCCCGCTTATAACGATTGTATTGATTGAACCGAATTATCAATGGAATACGGCAGCAAGGATTGTCAGAATAGTAATTACTGTATTTTTTTAGGTAGGCTTTAACAAGACTACTTTTTCCAATTCCTGCATCGCCAATAATCACAATATTATCCTGTCGATCTTCTTGTATAAACTTTGATAATTCAATCCCCTCTTTTGTTGGAGGCAATAATATTGGATTATAATTCCAATCTTTTTCTTCATGAATCATTTTAACTTTTTCCCATAAATAAGCTTTTGTAACACCTCCTCGCAGATTTAACCGATTATTTAACTCTTTTAAATCTTGCAATAATTGTCCTGTTTCACTAAAATCTTGATAACGATTTTTTGGATTTGATTTTAATCCTTTATGAAAAATTTTTCTTATTTGTTCCCATACAGGAGAGGAGAAATTTTTTTCTATTTTCCTTAAATCTCTCCAGATATTACCTCCAGGTATTTTCTTTGTTAACATATAAAAAAATACTGCAATGAAAGAATAAGTATCTACAGAAGGTCCTAATTTTCTTCCTTCATAATTACATAATTCAACAGGAGAAAATCCTTCTTTATAAGAATAAATCCAATCTTTCGGTTGATTTTCAATTAGGAAACAGCTGTTAAAATCAATCAAAAACAGATCCTTTGAAATCCCTTCTATTTGACCTTTATTATTAATAAAAAGATTATCAGGAGCAATATCTCCATGACAGTATCCATTGATATGCAGAATTTTTAATGCTTCATATAATTGAAATAAAAATGGCAAAATAAACTTTTTACATCGTTCTTGGTAAGATAAATTGATAAATTCATTTGACTCCAGAAACTCCAATAATGTCATACCTGTTTTTTTATCATAAATAATATAAACATTTTGGCTCTTTTGATCAATAAATATACCCTCATTCTGTATAGGAGGTTGTACGTAAGCATCTATATTTTCACTGATTAATGCCGCTCGTTCTGCTTCCGTTTTCATTCGTTCTTTATATCGTTCTAACATCTGCTTTGCTGTTTCATCGATTGCATAAATTTTGCCTGTATCCTGATCTCGAAAAAATAGATTTTTTTTCGTATAAGGATATAATTCTTTCACTAAGTATGTTCTCACGTATTCTTCATCTTCGGAATTTATTGCTTTTGCTTCATAAATAAGGGAGCTTCCCCCTCTTCCAATACATCGTATTAACTTATACCTCGTTTTTCCATCATCAATAACCCCTTCACGGGGTACTCTGTCCAAGTTCATATTCACTTTTCTCCTTTTTCTTTATTCCGTTCTTTATAACAATTCCTCTATTGATTATTATAAAACATTTTTTCTAGATTCACAAGTAAATTCTTCTAAATTAAAAAGTCTATTTTATTAAATTTTTCGTATATTATCATAATTAGAAGTCTTCTCCTTTTCGTTTCGTTTTCACATAAAAACTGCTGTGTATAAAGATGTCCAAATAAGACAGATTTTTATACACAGCAGTTCTTTTTCTATTTTTTATCTCTCTTACTTTTTTCCATAAATACATTCTCCACATTTCACAGGACGCTCCCAACAGCCATTCTCTATTCCATTTTTATCTTTTCCTAATAAACAAGACAGTTGCTTTCTTACAAATCCTTTTTCATATTCACAATAAACCATTTCATTATCTCTATTTTGTTCCATATTTATCTTTCCTTTCTTCAAAAATATTCCTTCTTTTCCTTTTATTATTTTCTTCTGGTGGCTCTTACAAGAGCCACCGCCTTTTCTAATGTAATATTCTACTAAAAAATTTTTCCTTATCTTATGACCACCAGTAAAAAATGTAATCTTGAAAAGCATTAACTTTATCGATGATATTATTCATGATATAAGACCACATAGCAATTTCTCCTTTCTTATTAACTCGCCATACTGCTTTTTGAAAACAAAATTATTCCGATAAAACTCCAAATAATTTTATTTCTACTTTGCTGTATTGCTATGTGATCAACATACTATTTTCACGATTAGAAATCATTTCATCTAAACTTCCCAAAATTTTCTCTCTATTTTCGGAAGTTTACATGAACATACTAGTTTTCTCATTTATGATATATTAAAAGTATCTCTTAAAAAACATTAGAAAGAAGGCATAATTATGAAATTCATTTTTTCACAACTTCATCCATTTTCTAATCAAGATGATTTTCATTGGAATTATACTGATTTCAAAGGAAATGTCTTAAAAAGTAATGATGATATTCTCGTTACTAATCGAACGCTCTTATCTGAATTATCACATGAGGAAAATCTAACCGCAGAGAAATTAAAAAAGATGATCGATGACGGTAGTACAAACAATTATTTATATTCTGTTAATGATTTGATATCCGATCCAGATAAGTATGTTTTCTTAGAACCCAATTCGAATATGGTTCTGGATTTAAGGATAAGCAAATATTCTGGACAGATTTTGCCAATTCATGCTGGAAGAGCAAAGCAACTCCAACTCCAATACTTTGGACAAGCAAATGTGGGAAAAACTTTACTAATTACTCAATATAGTTGTGAAACTGCGTTATTTTCTTGGAAAAAAGATAAGAAGAAGCTCTGCTTTCGCTGCGACATTCCAATCAATCTTCCTGTTCAAAATTTTAGGAACAAACAAATAAAGTCTTATTTATCCAGAGAATTAATGGAACCAACTCCATCGGGTGAAGAATTACTTCCCCATTCCTTTTTTATTACCTTTTTTGACGGCGTGAATAACAGCGAAATATTATTAGAATTTCAAGATATTGCTGGAGAAAATTCAGATCAACAATTTCATTTTTCACCTGTCTATCAATCAGATTTTTTACTATTTTTAATTAGCCCTGCTGATTTGGAAGATCCGATTGCAAATAAGAAATTAGAAGATCTTATTACATTGGTTGATCAAACGAAACAACAGCTTGATTGTGAAAATGCAAAAGTACTTGTTGTGTTAACTATGAGCGATTTATTTTTAAATAAAAGTTTTAAATCTGAGGAGAAACTTCAAAAATTGCTGACACAAAATACATTAACTAGAAAACATCATTTAAAATTAACAATGCATGAAAATGGCTATAACATGGACGAGCATAAAAAACGTTCTGCCATTATTTCTGATTTTCTTGAAAATCGGTACCCAAATATTCATACTGCATTGGAATTGCTGAATCCTCAATGCGATACTTCTTACTTTCTGCTTGCTTCCTTAAATGAGCTTCCAAATCAGCAAGTATTTTCTAAAAGCTTTGAGCCATATCGAATTGATGAATTACTTTTATATGTTCTATCTCAATATGGACTTTTTCCAACCACAGAATTTCAAGATACTACAAAAGAACAAATAAAATACAACAACATAAAACAACCGCAATCGGTAAATAAAATACAAAGTTTTATGAAAAAAATAAATGAAGTTTTCTTAGGAGGAGATGAAGAATTATGATAACTATTTTTTGCGGACGGGGAGAAGGTACTGGTTTAAAAATACACAGCAGCTCTGATCCAGCATTTACAGAAAAAAACAAACAAATTCTTTTACAGCTAGCAGAATTGCAATTAGACCATAATAAATTGACTGCAGTACTTAATTTCGACAACACTATAGTTGTGATATATGCAAAAAAGGTTATTAATTCTCTTTCTTCCAATCCTTTAAAAAAGCAAGAATTAAGACCTTATGCATTCTCTCAAATATTTGTTATGGACATAAACGAATATGCACTTGAATTTTGTGGCAGAATGGCTTGTTCTAATATCGAACAATATCTCTATCAGGGAACCGATCATCCACTTACGCTTACTCCAGAGCAGCTAAATGGCGCTGCATTTTTACAGGCTCCAAATCAAGAAAATATGTTATTAAATCAACTTACAACAGAAGAAAAACTTCAATATGCCTATATCGGGATTCTGTTTTATGAAGGAAAACTAAACTATATACCTTCCAAACGATTTCACCTAGAAGAACTCTTTGCGCTTCTCAATGCATTACTGCCTTCCTTCATAAATAAACGCCTTACCTACGTTAATGGAGGAAAAATAAATGCATCCTATTGGACAGAATCCGTTCAATCCTCTAACCGTAGCTTAGAAGATGAATTTTATTTCTGCCACAGAGAAGATGCCAAAAAATTTTTTCAGTGTCATCCAAATTTGGCTTTTCTTATTTGTTCTGATCCTTCAACAAGAAGAAAACTCTATGAACAAATAGAAAGATTTCCTTGTTCCTCCTCCCCTTCCACTTCCATCTGGGACCAATATGAAACGGTTTATGCTCTTATTCACAATGTTTCTCCAAATTTTTCTCAGAAAATCGAGACAAAGCCAATCACTGATAAGAAAAATAAACCTACCAAAACTACCCGACGACAACGAAAGGCCACAAAGAAAAAACTACGAAAACGACAATCCATTCCCACCACTGTTCCAGTTGTTTATTCCAACCAATCTTCTGCAATTGATTACCATAAAATACTGGAAATTGTAGAACAGCTCTTAACTTCTTATAATCCAGAATTGCAGTTTCAATTTTCGGAACAATATATGGAAGTTTACCGTACATCCAATATGGAACAACTCGGCATTTTACAAAACAAAATTCGCAAAACCTTGATTTGTCATACTTGTAATCAACAAAACAGGAAAAGTTATTTACTGCTGCTCGCCTATTCCTGCGAAATTTACCCTGAAATTTATGTACAGCAAAGAAGAAAAGAGCAGCGTATCATTCCTATTTTCCCAATTGATTTAAAACTTGCACAGAACTGTGCAGAAGAGATTTTTAAAGGACAACTTTATGCAAAACAAAAAGAAAAACGTCTGCTGCACGATTTAAAAGAATGGATTTGGAAAAAGAGTTGCTAAATAGAAAGGAGTATTTTGATATGTCAATGATATTTTTGTATGTTTTTATTATGACTACTTTCCTATTTTTCTTTCAAACTATTTGGAAATTGATTTTTTATATCCATCCAACGGATTCTTCTATTCCTGATTTTTATTTGGATATTTCTTATATTGGAACAGTACAAAAACAAGATGGAAAATTTCAGAAAAAAATTCCAATTTATAAAGGGCATGAATATTTAATTGGAAGTCATTTCCAATGTGATATTCATCTTCCTCGTCAATTTGATCTGAGTTGTCTTGGTCGAATTATCGCAGATCATTCCTCTTTCGATTTTCAATTAGAACAGGGAATGGCTCAAATTTTAGGAAAATCGGTTTACATTCCTTCTGGAGAAACAGTTACATTACAAAAAGGTGAAATTCTTCGTTTCAACAATTGGATCATTTGCATTACTTCTAAAAACTAAATCATCTATTCGCTTCCTTAGAACGTAATTAAAACGTTCTAAGGAAAAATCTATCTCAATTAGGAGGGCAAACATGGAATCATTTTGTATTTTACTTTTAATCTTACATGGAATATGTTCCGCAAAAGGAATGATTTTAAAGCAAGCGATTGTTTTTATAATTGGAGAATTATGCTGCTTTACTGGCACTTTCCTTATAAAAAAGACTTCTCTCGATGCTGTACTCCAGCTTTTAATGCGTCTCACCTTTTTTATTCAAGCGATTGGCTTTTGGTTTCAATTTCAATGTAATTTTCAACAAGATAATAACCAAATGATCGAATTCTTTTTTGACTTTTTAATTAACTTAGCTGTTTCCGTTCCAGTATACTTCCTTTTCTCAATAGGGAAAGAAAAATTAATTTTTTGGATTGGAAAATTATCTACCTTTTTACTTCCTTTTCTTTTATTATATACTCGATTATTTTCCCATCCAGTGTCTGGCAGTTATATTCAGTTTTTTCATGGATTTCTAACATTTGGACTCGTTTTATTTCTATGGCCATTCGCCTCCATGTTTCTGTTAGGTCAGAAACCAGGTACCAATTTATACCATAGATTTTATGCCCTACCCAAAAATCAGTTTTTCTATCTACTGGAAACCATCCTATTAATTTTACTCGCCTGCATTAACAATGATTTTGGAACCGCCATGTTAATTGGTGCAACTGCTGCAATACTTTTATTTATCTATGGAAGAGATTGGATTTGCAAAATTAGCTTCTTGCTTTTTGGCATATTGGGCATCATCGGAGCCTGTTTTATTAGCCAAAAACTATTCTTTCGTTTCTTTGTATGCATTCATTTGAAAGAATGTGTTGGGACAGAAAATAATTATTTAGCTCAGCAATCGGAAGCCTTATTGTATCTGATGCAAAATATTAATGTTTCAGGTCCATTCGGAGCTGGATTCGGAAAACTTCCTCGTTCCATTTTTCCTAATCTCGACACAGATTACGTCGTATCGGCTATGCTATATGAACAGGGAATATGGATGATTCTTTGTATTGCATGTCTGATTCTTTTATTCATCATTACTATGTTAAAAATAGAACCAAAACAAAAGCTGCAAAATCGACTGGCTTTTATGATTGCTTTCGTATTTGCAGTTAATATGGTTTGGATTTACTTGGGAAATCTAAGTATCCTTCCAATTTGCGGCCTAAGTTTTCCTTTTATCAGCCATGGAAGCAGCACTAATTTGGCTTTTAGTCTTTTACTTACTGTTTTTCTTTCTATCACAAACGATGTCCACACAATGAATAAACATAAAATAATTGATTAGGAGAATATTATGAAGCAAATTACACAACGAAAAAATAGAAACCGTATTATTGCAAGCTTACTTTTTACTTTATTTTTAATAACAGGAATCATATTATTTTTATCCCGTACCAAAGAAGATTTTGGAAGGCAGCCAACTACCAGTGTATTATATAAGTTATCTGATATTTATACTGCTGGTTCCATTTTCGATCGAAACCATACTCTAATTGCAAAAGGTTTATCAATTGGACAAATGCAGTGGAACGAAGATAATACAATCCGTCAATCCTTTTCCAATATTATTGGAGCTCCAATCAAAAAAACTTCTGCATCTTGTTACAGTGTTTTGGGCATGGCAGCTCCAACCCTCTATGGTTATCACAAAACTTGTTTGGACGATTGGAAACAATGGATTTTCCCTCAATCCAAAAATGGAGAACCAATCTATTTAACAATAGATGTCGATATTCAATCTGCCATCTATCATTCCACGAAACAGTTTGACAATGCCGTAGTTACCGTTAGTAACTATCAGACGGGAGAAATTCTTGGAATGGTTAGTCTGCCTACCTTCGACCCTACCGATCCAGACAGTATTGTTGTAGATAAAAATGGATTTATTGATACAACTTATCATCATTCCTGTTATATCAATAAAAATCTTCAAACTTCTTTTCTGCCTGGTTCTACCATTAAACCAATCTTACTTGGAATTGCTTTGGATATTAATCCAGACTTAGTAAACATGACTTATAATTGCAAAAAAACAACCCATAATTTCCATGGCATATCGGTTGGATGTTACGATGGAGAATATCATGGAAAGGTTGACTTTGAATCTGCTCTATGCTGTTCTTGCAATGGATATCCAATTCAATTGTTATCCCAAATTGAAGAATCTGATTTTGAACAGGGATTACTTCAATTAGGTCTTGATTCGAACGAAACCTATCCGAACCGTTTTGCAGCCGTTGGCAGTACCTTTTATGGCAACGGAGAACATGATATCGCTAATCGCACTTTAGCAACCATTGGACAGGCGAATTGTCGAATGACAGTCTGGTATTTAACTTCCCTCTATGCTGCCATTTTTAACGACGGAATATGGAAAAATCCAACTATTTTTTATAATGATCCCAACCAGCTAGGAAAAGGAAATCCAGAAGAAACACTGATTTATACGAAAAATACTGCATCAATCTTAAAAAAAGCTTTAATTGCAGTAACAAAAAAAGGGACAGCGGCTGTATACGATATGTCTTCCCTAGGATTTACCATCGCAGGGAAAACAGGAACTGCTGATACTGCTTCTGGGAAGCGAACTGTCTGGGCAGTTGCAGGCATCATCGACAATCAAAAACCTTACGTCATCACTGTCTGTCTTCCTGATCAACGTGAAGATGCTTCCGGAAGCACTGTAGCAGGTCCTGTTATGAGAGAAATTTTATTAAAACTATTACAGAAGTAATATTCTAAAAAAGACTCCACTGAAAAGTCTATATAGGATAACAAAAGGGTGCATACACACGATATGCACCTCTCGTTCTATTTTTTTGAACTGTTTTTATACAAAAAATCAATTCCCGTTATTTGTTCTTTTTCCAATTTATCACTTAATATTTTTAAAAATTTTTCTATATAAGAATCCGTAATTTCTGCCATACCAATATAGTCCAGAAAAGAAAGTAATATTGCATCTTTCTTCACTCTTGGATTTAATGGACCAAAATGAAGTTTCTCCAATGTTTGATTCATTTTTTCTCTTGTGATATCCGATAAATACGTCAGTAAAATTAACTGAATTGCCGCTTCCCGATTTAATCCTCTTGGCCTCATAAAACTAAAAAACAAACTATTGATGTCCTTTTCTTCTTCCTGAATACTCCATATATTTTTATAGATTTCAAATACATTAACATATTTCTTTCCCAAATAGTTTTCCATTTTTACTTCAAATAATTCATACAATGTAATTTTCTCCGATAAGTATTGATACTGATAAATATCGGAAAATGCAGCAACAAAATCTTCCACCCATTGCTTTGTTCCATCAAACGGTTTCAATTTCTTTAATGGACTGCCTTCCTCCAATTCATCCGAAGATGCAATTAACATACGAGTTACTACTGCCTGAACTCGATATTTACTTATCGATTCGACCCCCATCTTTTGTTTTATTTCTTCTATCCGTTCTTCCAATTGATCAATTTTTTCATCCAGCTGTTCCAAAAAAACCCGATTAAAATGACTTTTGGAAATTAAATCGTTTAAAATTTCATCTTCATCTGGCTTTTCCTGTTCTTCTAATAACAACACTCCATATTGTGCCAGTTCCTGAATATTCTTATAACTCAATGGATGCTCTGAATTTTTTCTATTATATTCCAATGCATGGTACAAAAAAAGCTCCAGCAATTGATTATCCAGATAATATAATTCCCGATACCCAAGCTTCTTCAAAGCATCATTCAATTCTTCCCTTGTTAATTTTAGAATTACCGATAATTGAAGCAAATTTTCTCTATACATCACACATTGCTCACTCATCCAATTTGATATCGCTCTTTCTGTAATCGATCCATGCCATTTTGCAGCAATGTATTTCTTTAAAACTGATTTTTGACTCATTATCTTCTCTTTTTCTGCCTCAAAATCACTGCTTTCCTTTAATATTTGGATTTTCTTTCTAAATGCCGAATCCCGTTCTATCAATTCTTTTATTGCTTCCTCTTCCAAATCTCTTTGCAAATCTTGTTTTGTATAACGCTGCACAAACTTGTCAAATAAACTACTCTGTCCAAATGCAAATTCTTTCAAGCAAGTATTGTACAGCTTCATATCCTCAAAATCTAAATCCACATAAAACTCTACAATATGCCTTAAATCTTCCTTATATGACAGCGATGTTAGTCGCTCCAACTTACTACAAAGTTCTTTAAATTCCGTCTGTATATCCAGTTTCAAGCCAAAACTTTTCTTCATTTCATTCTTTAAATCTTCTAGCTTTGTCTTACCATACGTCTCTTCTCTAAAATAATCCCAAAAGATACGTTTTTCCAACCGAATGTTTTGGGTATTAATCCGCTTCATTGATCGTCCTTCTTGTACTCTATCTATCTTCCTCGCAACATCTTCCGAAATTGCCTCTATTTCTTCAAAATCCTTTAACCCTCGCCTTGTCTTCTCATACAAAGAATCCATATTTTCTTTTAACCTAACATCCGCCAACTGTGTTGTTTCACCATAATAATTATTCTCCATAGATTCCCCTCCAATCTTCTTATATTGTTACTATTCTACCACGAAAAAATAAATAATGCAAAAAGACTTATCAATATAGTCTCACTACATTAATAAGTCTTTCATTCCACTATCTTCAAACATCCCCTTACCCTTCACAAATAACTACCTACACTTACAAAGTATAAGATAATGCTCATTTGAAAGCTTCTGCTTTTTTACGTAAGTTGCTCCAATCGCATTCGCTAACGCTCATTTGGTGTATTAATGCTCTTTTACAAGCTTTTGCTTTTCCACAAAAATTAACATTTTGAAAAAATCTTTAACTATTGTGTTAATGCTCTTTTACAAGCTTTTGCTTTTCCACATCTCAATACGGAGGTTATCTGCCTTAGAAGTTGTGTTAATGCTCTTTTACAAGCTTTTGTTTTTCCACAGTACCCTTTCAAAAACCCTTTATTTATGCGGGTTTGCGAGCCTGTTTTTGCAGGTATTTATCTGACAATTCTGATAACAAGCGTTTTTTGCTATTTTTTAGGGTTTTTCTGACGAGATAATTAATGCAACTAGTTTAAATAAATGTATCATCACTTCAGCCATATTAATTTTATCCTATTTTGTTCTTTATTCCATATACACAAATTCTTTTTGATTATTGTTGTCCACTTTATAAAATAATTATAACTAACATAAGAATCCCAACAATCTCCTTACCCTTTACCTTGCAATAACGGAACGCTCATCCAACCATTTCTTTATCATTTCAACACTCACTCCAACAACATCAGA
>DVHN01000162.1 GCA_018712075.1 Candidatus Fimimorpha faecalis | reverse complement strand
ACTTGTGTTAATGATTTTTAATACAATTATTTCTCCAATGTTATTTGGACAAAAAGTAGAGGAAATTCCGTATAATCAATTTTTGGATATGATTGAATCCAATCAAGTAAAACAGGCAGAAATTCAAGATCAACAAGTGATTTTTATTGATAAGCAAAATCCGCCAAACTATTATAAAACAGGAAAAGTGGAGGATAATACAACAATTTCTGAGCGGCTTTATAATGCAGGAGTCATTTTCGATAGCCCGATTATAGAACAGGCGTCTCCTATTATTAGTTTTCTGTTTTCCTGGATTTTACCATTTGTGCTAATCTTTGCGTTTGGACAGTTATTGATGCGTTCTCTGACTAAAAAAATGGGAGGCGGCATGGGAAATGCGATGAGTTTTGGAAAGAGTAATGCAAAAATCTATGTTCAATCTACAACTGGAATTAAGTTTTCAGATGTGGCGGGAGAAGATGAAGCAAAGGAAATTTTAACAGAGTTGGTGGATTTTTTGCATAATCCAGCAAAGTATACAGAAATTGGTGCTACAATGCCAAAGGGAGCGTTATTAGTAGGACCTCCTGGAACTGGTAAGACATTATTGGCGAAAGCGGTTGCTGGAGAAGCGAATGTACCATTCTTTTCTATTTCAGGTTCTGAGTTTGTAGAAATGTTTGTTGGTATGGGTGCTGCTAAAGTAAGAGATTTGTTTAAACAGGCAGATGAAAAGGCCCCATGTATCGTATTTATTGATGAGATTGATACGATTGGTAAGAAACGTGATGGCGGAGGTTTTACTGGAAACGATGAACGGGAGCAGACATTAAATCAGCTTTTAACAGAAATGGATGGTTTTGACGGAAGAAAAGGTGTAATTATTTTAGCTGCCACAAACCGACCAGATTCTCTGGATCCTGCATTGCTTCGACCAGGACGTTTTGACCGTCGTGTGCCAGTAGAACTTCCTGACTTGAAAGGTAGAGAGGAAATACTGAAAGTGCATGCAAAGAAGATTCGGATTAGCGATACGGTTGATTTCAGTGCGATTGCGAGAGCAGCGGCTGGAGCATCGGGAGCAGATTTGGCGAATATTATTAATGAAGCTGCGCTTCGTGCAGTTCGAGATGGCAGAAAGTTTGTCGTACAGGCAGACTTGGAAGAGAGTGTAGAAGTTGTCATTGCGGGATATCAAAAGAAGAACAAAGTATTGACAACAAAGGAAAAATTAATTGTCGCTTATCACGAGATTGGACATGCATTAGTTGCCGCACTGCAAACACATTCGGCTCCAGTTACGAAAATTACGATTATTCCAAGAACTTCAGGCGCACTTGGATATACGATGCAAGTGGATGAAGGGGAACATAATCTTATGAGTAAAGAAGAGCTGGAAAATAAAATTGCGACGCTTACTGGAGGTCGTGTAGCTGAGGAATTAGTATTCCAGTCAATTACGACAGGTGCATCCAACGATATTGAGCAGGCAACGAAACTTGCAAGAGCGATGATTACTCGTTTTGGTATGACGGATGAATTTGATATGGTAGCTCTGGAAACCGTATCCAATCAGTATTTAGGAGGAGATACTTCTTTGGCATGTTCTGGCGATACTGCTACATTAATTGATCAGAAAGTAGTAGAAGTAGTAAAAACACAGCATGATAAAGCAAGGAAGTTAATCCAGGACAATATGCCGAAAATGCATGAACTGGCAAAATACTTATATGAAAAAGAAACGATTACTGGTGATGAATTTATGGAAATTTTAAGTCGTCCAGTACCCCAAATTTCAGAACAGGAAGCATAAGAAGTCAGGCAGAGATAAAAGACAGGTTAGAAAATTTTATCTCTGCCATTTTGTATTTCGGCTTGTTGTAGAGCAAGTTACTGGAAAACGACGTATGAAAAGAAAGTAATCAGAGTGACAAATAGAAAATTTGTGAAAGGAACGAAAATGGCATATATTGAATTTGATGATGTAGTAAAAGAATATAAAATGGGAGAAGTTCGTATTCGTGCATTAGATGGGGCAGACTTTGAAGTGGAAATGGGCGAATTGGCAGTTATTCTTGGGTCAAGTGGAGCTGGAAAAACGACTGCATTAAATATTTTAGGTGGAATGGATACTGCTACAAGTGGAGAGGTATGGGTGGATAACAAAGAAATTACAAAGCTAAGTAATAAGGAACTCGTTCGCTATCGCAGAGAAGATATTGGATTTGTTTTTCAGTTTTATAATTTAGTTCCGAATCTAACTGCTTTGGAAAATGTAGAATTGGCGTCACAGATTTGTAAAAAAGCACTTCCAGCAGACAAAGTTCTCCAAAAAGTTGGATTGGGAGAACGAATGAACAACTTTCCAGCACAACTTTCTGGTGGAGAACAGCAGCGAGTTGCAATTGCGAGAGCACTTGCAAAAAATCCGAAATTGCTGCTTTGTGATGAACCAACTGGTGCATTGGATTATAATACAGGAAAACAGATTTTAAAGTTGCTTCAAGATACTTGTAGAAGAGATAATATTACGGTTATTATTATTACACATAATTCTGCAATTGCACCAATGGCAGATAAGGTAATTCGATTCAAAAGTGGCAGGGTATTGGAAACAACATTGAATGAAATGCCAATTCCAGTAGAAGAGATTGAATGGTAGAGATTTTGTAATAAATGTAAATCAATTGTAATTTTCTTGATTATTTTTCGTGAAAATAATTGGTGTAGGATTGTGAATTTCTATTGCCTTTGGATTTCAATCAATGGTATAATAATATTGATATTATGACTGCTAAATCGTTCTAATGTAGTTTATGATACAATTATCAAATTCTAATGGAGGAAATCATGAGCGTTAAGAGAGTTTATGTTGAGAAAAAGGAACCTTTCGCAGTAAAGGCAAAGGAACTGAAGGAAGAGATCAGCAGTTATCTGGGAATTCGTACCGTATCCAATGTACGGGTATTGATTCGCTATGATATTGAAAATCTTTCGGATGAAACTTATGAAAAGAGCAAAGGAACGGTATTTTCGGAACCACCAGTAGATCGGTTATATGAGACAGAATTTCCGCATGATGAGAACGATGTTGTATTCTCTGTTGAGTATCTGCCAGGTCAGTTCGATCAGAGAGCAGATTCTGCTGTGCAATGTGTAAAGTTATTAAATGAGAATGAAGAGCCAGTCATTCGTTCTGCTACCACGTATGTAATTACGGGATCTTTGACCAAAGAAGAAATAGAACGTTTGGAGGCACATTGTATTAATCCAGTGGATTCCAGAAAAGCAGATGCAAAAATTCCAGATACGTTAGTTACCGTGTTTGATGAGCCAGCCGATATATTAATTTTTGAAGGATTCCAAACGATGCCAGAAGAGGAATTAAAGAAACTGTATGATTCTTTAAATTTAGCTATGACATTTAAAGACTTCCTTCATATTCAGAATTATTTTAAGAATGAAGAGCATAGAGATCCATCTATGACAGAGATTCGTGTATTGGATACGTATTGGTCCGACCACTGTCGTCATACAACATTCCAAACAGAGTTAAAAAATATTACATTTGAAGATGGATATTATCGTCCTGTTATGGAAGAAACATTCCAACATTATTATAATACCCATAAAGAAATCTTTCAGGGAAGAGAGGATAAGTTTGTCTGCTTAATGGATGTCGCATTAATGGCAATGCGTAAATTAAAAAAAGAAGGCAAATTAGAAGATCAGGAAGAATCCGATGAAATCAATGCATGTTCCATTGTAGTACCGGTAGAAGTAGATGGAAAAGTCGAAGAATGGTTAGTTAATTTCAAAAATGAAACCCATAATCATCCAACGGAAATTGAACCATTTGGTGGAGCTGCTACTTGTCTGGGTGGTGCGATTCGTGATCCATTGTCGGGACGTACTTATGTTTATCAGGCAATGCGTATCACAGGTGCAGCTGACCCAACAAAGTCTTTAAAGGAAACATTGAAGGGAAAACTGCCTCAGAAAAAGATTGTGCGTGGTGCTGCAAGCGGATATAGCTCCTATGGAAATCAAATTGGTCTGGCAACTGGATATGTAAAAGAAATTTATCATCCAAATTATGTGGCAAAACGTATGGAAATCGGTGCAGTTATGGGAGCGGCTCCTCGTCGTGCAGTCATTCGTGAAACTTCCGATCCAGGGGATATCATTATTTTATTAGGTGGAAGAACAGGACGTGATGGCTGTGGCGGTGCAACTGGTTCTTCTAAAGTTCATACAGAAGCGTCGATTGAGACATGTGGTGCAGAAGTACAAAAAGGTAATCCACCAACAGAACGTAAAATTCAGCGTTTGTTCCGCCGTGAGGAAGTCAGCCATTTAATTAAAAAATGTAATGACTTTGGTGCAGGTGGAGTATCCGTTGCAATTGGAGAATTAGCAGATGGATTAGTCGTAGAATTGGATAAAGTTCCAAAGAAATATGCTGGTTTGGATGGTACGGAAATCGCTATTTCTGAATCTCAGGAGCGTATGGCAGTCGTTGTAGATCCAAAGGACGTGGATCAGTTCTTAGCTTATGCAGAAGAAGAAAATCTGGAAGCAATTCCAGTTGCCGTTGTGACAGAAGAACCTCGTCTTGTATTAAACTGGAGAGGAAAGGATATTGTAAACTTAAGCCGTGCATTCCTCAATACCAATGGCGCACATCAGGAAACCGATGTTACCGTGACGATTCCTGCAAAGGAAGATTCCTATTTTGTAAAGAAGGAAGTTGCGGATGTAAAGAGTGCATGGATGGATATGCTGAAAGACTTGAATGTATGCTCTCAAAAGGGATTGGTTGAAATGTTTGACGGTTCCATTGGAGCAGGTTCGGTATTGATGCCTTATGGCGGAAAATATCAGCTGACAGAAACACAGTCCATGGTTGCAAAACTTCCTGTCATGACTGGTAAGACGGATGTTGTAACGATGATGAGCTATGGATACGATCCATACTTGTCAAGCTGGAGTCCATATCATGGTGCAATCTATGCAGTTGTAGAATCCATTTCCAAGATTGTAGCAGGCGGAGGGGATTTCAGTAAAATCCGTATGACCTATCAGGAATACTTTAAGCGTATGACATCCGATCCAAAGACATGGGGAGAACCATTGTCTGCATTATTGGGTGCTTATCAGGCACAGATTGGATTTGGTCTTCCTTCCATTGGTGGTAAAGATTCTATGTCAGGTACATTCAATGATATTAGCGTACCTCCAACATTAGTATCCTTTGCGGTAGACGTCGCTACCGATAAGACAATGATTACACCAGAATTAAAGAAGGCAGGAAATAAATTAGTTCTGTTCACGATTGAGAAAGATGAATATGACTTGCCAAATTATGAGCAGATTATGAAGTTATATGGTGATATCTATGAATCCATTCAAGCAGGTCAAATTGTTTCTGCCTATGCAATTTGTGCACATGGTGTAGCCGAAGCGGTTAGTAAAATGGCATTTGGTAATGATATGGGTGTAACCTTGTATGATACATTGGAAAAAGATTTCTTGTTTGCACCTGGTTTTGGAAATATTATTGCAGAAGTTCCAGCAGATCAAGTAGATTCCTTAATTGCAAAGGGCAGCGTAATTGGCGAAGTTACAAAAGAAGCACAACTGGTTTATGGAGATGTGGTTATTACGGTAGAGGAAGCAGTAGCTGCTTGGAAGGCACCTTTGGAAAAAGTATTCCCATCCGTATCAGGAGAAGCGCAGCCAAAAGTAGATACTCCAATTTATAAAACGGATCGTATTTATGTATGTAAGAATAAAGTAGCCAAACCAACTGTATTTATTCCAGTCTTCCCAGGAACGAACTGTGAGTATGACAGTGCAAAGGCATTTGAACGTGCAGGTGCCAATGTTATTGTTAAGGTTATGAAAAATATGACAGCAGAAAACATTCGTGATTCGGTAGATGAATTTGAAAAAGCAATTAGCCAGTCTCAAATCATTATGTTCCCAGGCGGTTTCTCCGCAGGTGATGAGCCAGAAGGCTCTGCAAAATTCTTCGCAAACGCATTCCGTAATGCAAAAATGAAAGAAGCAGTGAACAAACTTCTGAATGAAAGAGATGGTTTGATGCTTGGTATCTGCAATGGCTTCCAGGCGTTGATTAAATTAGGTTTGGTTCCTTACGGTGAAATTTGTACACAAACAGAAGATTCTCCTACATTGACAATGAATACCGTAGGCCGTCATATTTCTAAGATGGTTTACTTAAAAGTAGTGACGAACAAATCTCCATGGCTGCAAAAGGCAAAGCTTGGCGGTGTGTACTGCAATCCAGCTTCTCACGGAGAGGGTCGTTTCGTAGCAAACCAAGAATGGATTCAGAAACTGTTTGCAAATGGACAAGTTGCTACGCAATATGTAGATGTAAATGGAAATTTGGCACAAGAAGAAGAATGGAATATCAATGGTTCCTATGCCGCAATCGAAGGTATTACAAGTCCTGATGGGCGTATTCTTGGTAAGATGGCACATTCCGAACGTATTGGTACATCGGTAGCAATTAATATCTATGGAGAACAAGATATGAAGATTTTTGAATCGGGTGTAGAATACTTTAAATAAGAAAAAGTAAGACCTGCAATGGATTTAGGACGGTATGCCCTATGTCCCTTTGCGGGTCTTTTTCTATTAAGATATACAAAAGATATTCCGTGGGAATTTTTTGAATGAAAAGGAGGGGAAAGATATGAATAGAGAGATAAATTCTATACAAAAATCAAATTTAAATGAAGAACAAAGCAGTAATATTCCTGTGAGACGTTATTTTGCCAGATGGCTGGATGGTCTCATTTACTCTACAATCTAGTCGCTTTTCTTAACGGTGGTAATGAAGATAAATGTTTTGGATTCTAGTAAAGGGAGGATAATATTCGATATAGTAGTAGGAATGGTGCTTATGCTGTTAATAGAGCCAGCGTTACTTTCTGCTTTTGGTACAACAATAGGAAAATGGATTTTAGGAATACGAATAACGGATCGTAATGGCAGACGATTAAGCTATGCAAAAGGATTTAGCCGAGTTGCAGTGATGCTTTGGAAAGGAAAGGGACTCCGTATTCCAATTTACGATGCTGTGCGTTTATGGAAAAGTTTTCATGATTGTAAAGATGGAAAGACATTGGAATGGGAATATGACTCTGTAATCCATCTAAAAGATCAAAGAAAATGGCGAATTGGAATTTATATTGGAGTTTGTATCGCAGTGTTTGGAGCGACAGTATTCGGTATTGCCATAGCAAAAATGCCAGAGAATCGAGGAGACATCACTGTGGCACAGTTTTGTGAAAATTATAATAAATTTGCCGAATATTATAAATTACAGGAAAATTATCGTTTGGATCAAACTGGAAAATGGATTAAGCTGGATACCAGTGTGATAGGCGAAGAAGATCCAATTGAAATGAATTTTACCGAAGAAAATGGTATTATGACAGGACTTAATTTTTCCATCCATGTTCAAGACGGGCGAACGATTGTTTCGTCCTATCAAGAGGAACGAATCTTGTCAATTTTAGCCTTTGTTCAAGCACAACCATCGTGCTCCCTAATTTTTAATGAAGCAGATGGCATGGTTTGGAAAATTCAAAAATCTCCATTTGAAAATTTTGAATGGGAAGAATGCGGGGTAAAAGTTACTTGTACAATCAAACCTTTGGGATATCTTGAAATAGAAAATATGGGAATCCTTTATCGGGATGAAGAAGTTGAAGGAGAATACTCGTTTGAGTTTTCAATGGAAAAAGAAGAATGATATAACTTCTCGGAATCTCAATGAATGAGATTCCAATTGAAA
>DVHN01000161.1 GCA_018712075.1 Candidatus Fimimorpha faecalis | reverse complement strand
TCTTGTTATTTTATTGCGAAAAGTTTTTATTCTTTACTGCTGATCGTTTTTACATTGATTCTCACTCTTTTTTCAAATTATGATTATTTTATAACGATTACTTTATATTATGGAACTTTCCATCTCTGTGTCCCTATTTTTTCATTTTTTATATAAGAAACTTCCATTTATCTGTTCTCGTAAAGTTCCCTCCTATATCGGAATTGTAACAATTCCGATATAGGAGGGATAAAGCTATCTGTATTCTACATACGCCCATTTTTCATTTATCAATTGTGTTGACACTACCACACCTTCATCTAAAAGCAGTGCTGTTATTTTTGATGAGCGAAATATTTCTTCCCCTTGATTCGACACATATACAAGATCATATCGTTTGAAAAAATTTACATGTACTAGACTAAAAAGTAGGAGGGAATCTGACACTCAGAACTCCCTCCTACTTTTTGATAATGAGAAATTCCCTTTCAACTAAATGAATCAGGAATATCTCTATGTATTATTCTTGTTCTTCTATAAATTCCAACTTACTAACAGATACTTCATATGCCACTCTTTTTTCGCTCTCTGTCTCACTTATTTTCTTTGTATACTCTCGACTTTGCACACGTCCCCAGATACGTAGGCGGCTACCAACCTCAAACTGAGAAGCATAACGGGCATTCCTTCCCCAAGCAATGCAAGGAATATAATCTGATTTTCCATATGGACGGTTGACTGCAACGAGCAGATCTGCTATCTCACGTCCTAATGGAGTTTTCCGATAAATTGGCTCTTTACATATAAAGCCATCCAAAAAGATTTGATTTGTTTTCGTATAATCTGTAAATTCTTCCATAAAGGAATATTCTCTCACGAATATCGATAGAACAAGACGATTCTTTGTTCCTTCATGGCGATTATAGGAGCGGAATTGCCCGATTGCTTCTATCGTCTGTCCCCTATAATCTTGTTTTACATCAATCAAACGTTCGGAGATCATAAGTGGGATAATGTCCGCCTGATCACTTAGACGGTTTACTGCTACTTCTAATATGTAAAATCCCTCTCCAAACACTTCATGGCTGAATGTAAATTCTGAAATTACCTTTCCAATTACACTGACCTTGTTGTTTTCAATTGTTTTTTCTGTCATAGTATTTCTCCTTCCAATTGGTCCCTTAATTATTCTGCCCATCTGCAAGAAGGAAAACTTCCTTCTTACCGATGCGCACGATTCATTTTATGCCCGTAAGGGAGCTATTATGACGAAGGTTCCTTAGTATCGATCGCAAAAACCTACATTATCTGTGGGAATTTTAATTTATTCGCTTAAGAATGCCATATATCCTTTTTTTGCTTCATAAATATCTGCCTTACTACAGATTTCCCATGGTGCATGCATCGATAACACTGGTACCCCACTGTCAATTACTTCCATTCCATAATTTGCAGAGATATAGGCAATCGTTCCACCGCCGCCTTGGTCTACCTTACCAAGTTCCGCCGTCTGAAATGCTACTTTGTGATCATCCATTACTCTTCTCACATGAGCCATATACTCTGCGTTTGCATCATTCGAACCGCTCTTTCCTCGAGACCCTGTAAATTTATTGAATGTCAGCCCCCTACCGAAATAAGCACAATTGCCTTTTTCCATTACTGACGGATAAATTGGATCAAACGCTGCACTTACATCCGAAGATAACATGCGAGAATGCTGTAACGCACGACGTACAGCCAGACCGCTGTAAACTCCCATACGATCCAAAATCTCTGCAACGGTATTTTCAAAAAATACAGAGTGCATCCCTGTTGCGCCTACACTTCCAATTTCTTCTTTATCTACCAACAGGCAAACACTGGTTCGTTCTGATTTTTCTGTATCCAGAAGGGCTTCTAATGATGTATATGCACATACTCTATCATCTTGTCCATATCCCATTACCATGCTGCGATCCAAACCATAATCCCTTGCCTTACCAGCTGGCACAACTTCCAATTCTGCTGACAAAAAATCTTCTTCCTCTATACTGTATTGTTCTTTTAAAATTTGTAAAATTTGTTCTTTTACAGCATCTTTTTCTGTTTTTCCTAAAGGACGACTTCCAATTAAAATATTTAAATCTTCTCCTTCTATTACATTGGATGCTTTTTTTTCTGCCTGTGTCTGGCCAAGATGCGGCAAAATATCGGTAATTCCAAGTACTGGATCATTTTCCTTTTCTCCAATTACAATGTCGATTACACTGCCATCTTTCTTCGCCACAACGCCATGTATCGCAAGTGGTAATGCAACCCATTGATATTTTTTAATACCACCATAATAATGAGTATCCAAATATGCTAATTCTACATCTTCATACAATGGATTTTGCTTAATATCAATACGTGGAGAATCAATATGTGCTCCCAAAATATTCATTCCTTCTTCTAATGGAAGCGTTCCAATTTGAAACAGAGCAACCGTTTTTCCCATCAGCTGACGATATACTCGATCTCCTGGATGAATCGTTTCTTTTCCAGCAATTATTTCATCCAGATCACGATAACCATTCTGCTTTGCCAGTTCTATCGTACCCTTTACGCATTCTCTTTCTGTCTTGCATTCTGAAAGAAACGTTTTATATCGTTCATTCAATTCATGCAAATCTGCCAATTCCTTTTCATTATATTCTTTCCATGCATTTCTTCTATCCATTATTTATTCCTCCTGTTTTTTAAAAGAACTACAAACTCTTCTTCCTCTCTTTGTACCATATTCTTGAATTCACAGATATTTTTCCCGTAAATTTCTTCGTTTACTCCTTTGTTTTCATTTTTACCATCACATTTTCTGATTTCTACAGAATTTAGACGTGGCTACATGTAGTATACCATAAAAAAAGACAATTGCAATAGTTACATTTTTCATGCAAAATAATTTAAAATATAGTATAATAATCCAGCATTCACTTCATCACTTGACTAGAATCAAGTAAATACCCGCAATTTGGCTAAACTGCCCTTGTATAAACTTGCAGCCATTTTTGCTCTTCTTCTGTTAAATATGGTGATAGTTTTTCGTATACCATATGGTGATAGTCATTCAGCAATTGCTTTTCTCTTTTTGTAAGAAGCTCTGGATCAATGGCATCCAAGTCAATTGGTGCATACGTAATCGTTTCAAATTTCATAAATTGTCCATACTCATTTTTCTCTGCTTTGCAGCAAACAAGTTCATTTTCGGTACGAATTCCATATTCTCCTTCCAGGTAAACGCCTGGTTCATCCGTTGTAACCATACCTTCTTCAAAAATTGCACTATCTTTTCGTTCTGGAACAATTTTCCATCGAAAACCATTTGGAGCTTCGTGAACATTTAATAAATATCCGACTCCATGTCCTGTGCCACATTTATAATCCAATCCAAGTTCCCACAGCGGACCACGGCTTAAAATATCTAAGTTATGTCCATTGCATCCATATAAAAATTTTGCGGCTGCTAAATTCAAATTTGATCGAAGTACAATTGTAAAATACTCCCTCTGTTTTTCTGTAATTGGACCAAGTGCCATTGTTCTTGTAATATCGGTCGTTCCCTGATAATAATGTCCGCCTGAATCTACAAGCAAAAATCCTCTTGGTTCCAACACTGCCGCCGATTCTGGATCTGCACAATAATGCATCATTGCTCCATTTGCTTCGTATGCAGCAATTGTATCAAAGCTTAAATCCAGAAATCCCTTTCTCTCTTTTCTTCTTTCTGCTAAATAATCGGACGCAGTAATCTCTGTCATTGGTATTTTTCCAACATTTGTTTTCAACCAATACATAAATTTTGTGAATGCCACACCATCTTCCACATGAGCATTACGCAAATTTTCCAATTCAACTGGATTTTTAATTGCTTTCATTCGTACTGTCGGATTTTCTTGATTCAGTACTTTCACTTCAGAGTTCAATTGATTACAAATATTAAAATTAACACGGTCACAATCCATCCAGACCGTCTTCTTTGCCTCTATTTGTGCTACATAAGAATAAATAGCTTCATAATCACAAATTGTTATTCCCCATTGCTCCAATTGCATTCGAACCGATTCGCTAAGAACTTTTGAATGAATAAAAAGACAACACTCCGTTTGAGTTATCGCCAAAAATGATAAAACAACAGGAAAATGCAAAATATCGTTACCACGAATATTTAACACCCATGCAATATCATCTAATGAAGTTAAAATATGAACATCTGCATTAGACTGTTTCATTTTCTCTCGAACTCTTTTTATTTTTGAAGTGGTACTTTCACCTGTATACTGTTCTTCCAAAAGGAACACTGGTTCCATAGGCATGGCTGGACGTTCTTCCCATATCATTCCGACTAAATCTTGTGATGTATGGAAAGATGCTTTTTTCTGTTCTGCCAATTCTTTTAACTCTGTTCCTAATCTTCCATTGATTACACGTCCATCAAATCCCAGTCCTCCGCCTTGAACTAAATGATCTCGAATGAATTCTATTACAGTAGGAACATTTTCCTCTCCCATTTTAAATAGTTCTACTTCACTATTTGCTAATTGAGCGGCAGCTTGAATAAAATATCTTCCATCCGTCCATAGACCTGCCTGATCCATTGTAATGACTGCGGTTCCTGCGGAGCCTGTAAAACCAGTAATAAACTTTCTGGCTTTGAAATAATCTCCTACATACTCCGATTCATGAAAATCGGAAGTAGGGACGACATAAATTGTTATTCTACGCTCTGCCATTTTTTGGCGAAGCATTTGAATTCTTTTGTTAATCATATTCTTAACCTCCAGTTTTAAGAAAATTTCATTTTAATATTACCTAAAACATACACAATGATCTACCATAAAATTTTTACAAAATATGACATTTTTTCTCTTGTAAATAGAACTTTATACTATCTATATCTACTTTTAGGGTTTATTCTATCATAAAATTCTTCATT
>DVHN01000160.1 GCA_018712075.1 Candidatus Fimimorpha faecalis | reverse complement strand
AAAGCCTTATAAAATCAGGGCTGAAGATTCCGAGAAGTTATAAAAGTGCAGAGGAGGAATTTAAAAGTGAAATTAGGAGAATTAATTTATACCAGAAGGAAAGAAAAGGGACTTTCACAAGAAAAATTAGCGGAACAAATAAATGTTGCTAGACAAACAATTAGTAAGTGGGAAACAAACGAAACTATACCGGATGTAGAAAGTCTGAAAAAATTAGCAATCGTATTAGAATTTTCTGTTGATTCTGCTTTGGGGATAGAAGTAGAAGAAGATGATGATAAATTAGAATGGTTGATAATAGGGGGATTTCTTGTTGGTAATTCGCTGGGATGGATATTTAATAACTTTACATTAGGATTTATGTGTGCCATAATTGGATTGGGGGTTGGATTTATTTTGAAAGCATTTAAAAAGTAATATAAAGTTTATAAATTGAAATATACATATTTGGAGATGGGATTATGAAACGAGAATTAGGAATTGCTAGATGTGGACTTGCATGTTGTTTATGTTCTGAAAATTTGACTTGCAATGGGTGTAATTCAGGCGAATGTCCAGATAAAGAATGGTGTGAAAATAGGAAATGCTCAATAGAAAAATGTTATACCCATTGTTATAATTGTAATGAAGATTGCAGAAAAGGTTTGCTGTCAAAAATAAAACCGTATGGGTTTACTTTATTTGCTAAAAGATATGGAGAGAAGATGTTGCTGGATTGTTTAGAACGTAATGAGAAAAATGGCATTTTATATCATCGTGATGGTATTGTTGGTGATTATGATGAATTTGATGATGTAGAAAAACTAATTCTATTTATTAAAAGAGGAAAGTGATAAATAGAAATTTGACGGAGGTATTTTAGTGAAAAGAAAATGGATTGTCTCATGTTTGATAGTGATATTTGTAGCTGTAATTATTATTTATGCTAGCATTCAAAAGAAACATACGTTTACACTTGCGGCAAACGACAGAAATTCATTCAAGTCGGAACAAATACAGCCGCTGTTTGGTATGATAAAAGTGAACAGTGATTGTGATACAAGTGTAGTATTTACTGATGTTGAGACAGGGGAAACATATACGATCGGGTACATTACATCTGGTGTATCAGAAAAGATTAGACTACAAAAAGGCAGGTGGTATACCGTGGAGGGAACAGGAAATCTTACAGTAACTCCAGTGAATGTTAGGATTGAAGAAAAAGAGACAATTTCCCATTTACTGGAGAGTGAAGCGAAATAAAAAATCAGAATTTAAAAGGAGAAAATGAACAGTGAACGATCAATTTACAGGTATTGCAATAATTTTAATGGCTATCTTGTTAACCTTATCTTATGGGAATGAGGCAGTTTTTGATCTTAATTTAAAATGGCATACTGTTTTTGTAATTATGGGGATTGTTGGAGTTTTAATGACATTGATTCCATCGAATAAATATAAACGTAAATAATCGTTTAATTTGTTGGAATGGCAAGATAATGATACAATTTATTGTTGTGTTTATCTGGAAAAGTACACAAAAGTGTATCGTTTGATACTACTTTTGTGATATGGATTTTTTGGGAAGAAACAGTTCTGTCAAGTCTGTGTGCTCAAGTTGCAGTAATTGATACTTTTTTTCTATTCCGCCAGCGTATCCAGTTAAACTGCCATTCGTTCCGATTACCCGATGACATGGTACGATTAAAGAAATAGGGTTATGTCCTACTGCCCCTCCTACTGCCTGTGCGGACATAGTTTTTATGCCTTTTTTCATAGCAATTTGCTTTGCAATTTCCCCATAAGTCATAGTCTGACCGTAAGGGATGGAGCAAAGGATTTTCCATACGTCTTTTTGAAATTCTGTTCCAATGAAATGAAGGGGAACAGAAAAATTTGGATTTACTCCTGAAAAGTAAATATCAAGCCAGTGCTTCACTTCTTTAAAGAGAGGGATTTCTGTTTCCCTATGTTCTTTGTCTAAACAGCAGGCAAAGTATTTTTGTCCTTCAAACCATAGGCCAACCAAGCCGATAGTATCTGCTGCTAAAAAAATATTGCCAATAGGCGATTGATAATGACTGATGTATTGCATATAAATCCTCCATGTGATTAAAAAAAACAACAATGAATCTAAGAAAAGAAAACGATATCAATTTGGTTCACTTGCCTTTTCATATTTAACATTTTAGCTGCTCATTGTTATAATTCCGTATGCGGAGCCGATGTTTCCACCATTAAGGAGTATCTCTTTGACCTTTTTTTGTAAATCAGTTTTCGCAGGTAAGTCTTTATAATTGGTGTCAATGGGAACCTGAAATAACCATTCGATATAGCCTTTGTCCTCGTTGTTTTCCCGTACAATATGAAAGCGATTTTGAAACGATAATATATTTGATTTTCTGGACAATAGTGGTTTTAATCGTGGTGACAGTAACCAGGAATCACAACTATATTTTTCATATTTATAATCATGATAATAGGTTTGGAAAAATATTTCTGCCTGTTTCATTGAAGCGTCAACAGCCCCTTTGGATAAATTGGCATCGGATGGTATATGAATGGCAATAACGTTTTCGCCTTCGTATTTCTGAAATTCATATTCTAATTCTCCAATACGAAATAGACTCATGCTAATCTGTCTATAAGTCCACCAGTCTCTGTCAAAAAACATTCTTCCATTTTTTTTCTTACATTCCTCTATAAATCGAGAAAAACATTTCATCGTATCTCTGTATATTGTATCTTTAATATGCTTTTTCTGATATTGATCAAACACTCGCCGAGCACATTCTAATTGGCAATACAGCATTTTGATATTATCTTTATCTTCTTCTAATAAAGTTTTCAAATGTCTGTATGATTCAACTGCTGTTCCCCTATCCATCAATTGTTTCAAATAGAAGTCAATTTGCTTCAAATCTATTTTTTCACCAACCAATTTTAGCTTTTGAATCATCTCAGTTTGTAAGTCAATTAAATCATATAATTCATATAAGTCCATGTCCATCTCCTCCACAGAATTTTTTCCTTAGTATTTTCAATTTCGTGTTGGTTTCATTATACTTCATGTGGTCGGAAAAATATAGAGAAACTTTATAATACTTGGAATGAAATAATGAATGGATAAATAATTGATAATATGATAAAATCAAAGAACAAAGATAAAAACGCAACGTAAGAGAAAATCTCTTATAGAGCTGGTAGGTAGCCCAGCCGCACCATCTGGTGTAAGTAACCCTCCCTCCTTAGGGTCGTCCGTTCTTTGTTTATTACAATTATTTAAGGAGGAAGTGTCATGAATAAAGTATCGGACAGATTGACAGTATTTTTTGAGGAACCATTCTGGATCGGTGTTTTTGAGCGAATATCAGAGGGAAAGTTATCGGTATGCAAGGTGACATTTGGAGCAGAGCCGAAAGATTATGAGGTATATGATTTCGTTCTGAAAAATTACCACCAGCTGCGATTTAGTTTAGCTGTGGCAATTGATGTAAAAGAAACGAGTCGTAATCCAAAACGGATGCAGCGAGAAGTGCGAAAACAGGTGAAGAATATAGGGATAGGTACAAAATCGCAACAGGCTTTGAAATTACAGCAGGAGCAGTTAAAAACGGAACGCAAGACTGTAAGCCGAGAGCAGCGGGAAGCAGAGAAAGAGCGAAAGTTTAAAATAAAACAACAGAAAAAGAAAGAAAAGCATAGGGGGAGGTAATGCCTACCCCACCGTTTCTGTAAAAGCACCTATATTACTACTTTCCTTACAGCAGTTATTGTTGCAGAGTATTATGAGAATAAATTGGAAGTTTACGGAGGTGTTTTAGTCTTATGTACGATAAAATTTCAGAATGGATCGATAATGTGTTAAAAAACAATATTCCAGATAATATTGTTGCTTTCTGTTTTAATCTTTATGATGATGGTAACAGAACTTGGTCTATGGAATTAGTTGGAACGGAACAATTTGATCTTGAAAATGAAGATTGGGCTTGTTGTGAAGTTACAGATTTTGGAACAAGACAAAATCCTTTATTCAAAATAGGAAACCGCCGCTTATCTATGCGGCGGTAATAGCTTTGATAGGTTTATTTACGGGATATTTGTTTATATATCTTTTTGTATTAAGATTTGCTTTGATATATACCAAGCGTCGGTGTACAAGGGGTACAAACGAGATAAAATAGAAATGAGGGGCGATAGAGCGGAAATGTCAGATTTTCCACTCTATCTGAACACGGTCGCTGGTGGCCTTGATTGTAGAAATC
>DVHN01000013.1 GCA_018712075.1 Candidatus Fimimorpha faecalis | reverse complement strand
GGTTTTTTATTCTTTATTCTTTTATTGGTTGGGTATTAGGGACTGCCGCAGCAGCAGTAAGAGAAAAGAAATTTGTGGATGTTGGATTTTTGTATGGTCCGTATTGTCCTGCGTATGGACTCGGTGGCGTAGTATTTGCTGTTTTTCTTCCTGAATTGAAAAATCATTTATTTTTTCTTTTTCTAGGCGGAACTGTTTTATCTTTCCTCGTTGCACTTCTTACTGGATTTGTATTGGAGAGAATCTTTCATCATAAATGGTGGGATTATTCCAGAAAAAGATTTCAGTTTGGAGGATACGTAAATCTGCCATATACCATTGTATGGGGAATTATGGCAGTTTTATGTATTTCATTTGTGAATCCGATGTTAAAAAGAATGCTTATGTTGCTTCCAACTACAGTTGGAAGGATAGTTCTTATCATTCTGTACATAATTATAGTGATTGATTTTATTGGAACAATTACAGGTATTCTCACAGTACGTTCTCATGTACGTAAGCTTTTACTTGTTCAAGAAGTGTCGGAGAACTTACAAAAGACAGCGGATATGATGGGAATGGGCGTAACTGGATGGGTATTAAAACATCTAGGAAGAGCATATCCAAGTTTGGATGCAAAATCAATTATTCATGCGAAAATAGAGCAGGAACGACAGTTGGAAAAGAAAAAAGAAAAGGCAGGCGTATTTGCAGTTGGGTGTTCTTTTTATAAACTAGTATGTTTATTTTTCCTTGGCGCATTTCTCGGAGATATTGTAGAAACAATCTTTTGTTATGCCACAACAGGGAGATTGATGAGTCGAAGTAGCGTTGTATATGGACCATTTAGTATCGTATGGGGACTGGGATGTGTACTTTTAACTGCGTTGTTATACCAATATCGCAATCACAGTGATCGTTATATTTTTACTTTTGGTACAATACTAGGTGGGGCATATGAGTATATCTGTAGTGTATTTACAGAACTCGTTTTTGGCACAATATTTTGGGATTATAGTCATATTCCGTTCAATTTAGGAGGACGGGTTAACTTATTATTTTGTTTCTTTTGGGGTATTGTAGCAGTTGTATGGATGAAATTATTGTACCCAAAACTTTCGGATTGGATTGAAAAAATCCCAAAAAAAATTGGAGTTATCGTTACATGGATTTTAATTGTATTTATGATTTTTAATATTATAATTTCAGGTTTGGCTATGAATCGGTATTCCGTTAGACAAACGGAAAATAATGAGCCAAAAACGAAAATAGACCAGTTTTTCGATGAACATTTTCCAGATGAAAGAATGGAACGTATTTATCCGAATGCGAAAATAGTGGAAAATTTATAAAAGAATTAAGAAAAAATTAGAGGAAACCGTTACTGATTTCCTCTAATTTTATTATTATCGTGATATGCAAAAGGAAGCTTCGGTGAAGGTTTCTTTTATTGACATTAAGTATTATTTGTATTATAATAAGTAATACAAATAATACTTAAGGAGTGGGTTAGATGATTCTTTCATTGGATACAAGCAGTAGCGTTCCGATTTATGTTCAGCTGCGTAATCAGATTGTAACTGGGATTGGAAAAGGACAATTGAAAGTTGGAGAAAGCCTTCCAACCGTGCGTCAGTTAGCACGTGATGCAGGAGTGAATACTATGACTGTAAATAAAACGTACCAAATATTAAAAATGGAAGGCTTTATTGAGATTGATCGGCGAAAAGGTGCTACGATCTGTCCCATAAAGAAACAAGATGGAATATTTAGAGAAAAATTGGAAGCGGAATTGGAACTCCTATCCGCAGAGGCATGTTTAAAAGGAATGAAAAAAGAAGAATTTCTTAGATTATGTGATTCTATATTTTCTTGTATGAATCCAGAATGTGCGGAGGTATAAACATATGAGGATAGCAATGTTCGTGATATTTTTAATTGCTGATCTAATTGTACTTTTAGCATGTAAGTTTACTTATGAAAATAAACATAACTATGTAGATGGAATGTTGATAGGTGTACATATTCCATCAAGTGAAGTTACAAACCCAAAAGTACAAGAAATCTGTGAAAAGAGTCGTAAAGACTGGAAAAAATTTCATCGGTTTCATTTTATTGCGGGAACTGGAGTCTGTTTCATTTGCTTTTTTAATTTTGAACTATTTACAATTATATGGCTGATTTGGCTTTGTCTCTATGTTGGAGGGATTGAATATTTGGTAATTGTTCCTCATAGAAAAATGTACCAATTAAAGTTAAAAAATCATTGGATTGATGAACAGACAAAACATATCATCTGCATTGATACAGAAGTAGCAGCGCTATCCGATAAGATGGCATATAGCTGGAAGTGGCACTTACCGATTGCAGTGATTCTCTTAGTAACAGGTATTTGGCTTTTTAAAACATCCAATTGGTGGATACAAGAAATGGGAGGTTGTATTTTATATGCTGCGACATGGAGCATTACGATTGTTATGTTGTTGCTTCATTTATGGATCATACAGAAGCAGAATGTAGTTTATAGCCAAAATACAAAAATTAATCTAACTATGAATCGGTTAGTCAAGCGGATGTGGTCCATTAGTTTCTTAGCAGTTAGTTGGGTCAATGTAATTTCATGGTGTTACTTAGTGATAAGAGTAATGCAAACAAATTGGTTTAGAGGATGGGATTATGGAGTTTATGTTTTCCTTCAAGTTTTAGGTGCCGTTGGATTTCTAATTCCTGTTTTATATTTATATGGAAAAAAGCAGAAAATTTTAAAGGGAAATACAGAACCGATTTATGTGGATGATGATGAGTATTGGAAAAATGGATGGTATTGTAATCCAAATGATCCCCATATTTTAGTACAAGATAGAATGAACAGCATTAATTTTTCTTTTAATATGGCACGTCCGTCGGTTAAAATTATTTGCAGTGTTTTGACAGTTTTAACAATTGTGGTGGTGGTTTGGGTAGGAAGTCTTTTGATATCGTTAATGAATATAAGCATTACATTTGAAATAAACCAAAATGAAGTTTATTTGGAATCTCTAAATTATGAATGCAAGTTTTCTGTATCTGAAATCCAAGATATGGAGATTATTGAGCAGATGCCAGAGGAAAATTTTACAAGAACAAATGGAGCTTCTACCGAGAAAAATAATGTAGGACATTTTAAAGGAAGAGAAACAGGGAAGTGTATGATGTTTCTTTATAGAGAAGCTACTCCAATACTAAAAATAACGTTACCAGAACAAGTAGTGTTTGTGAATAGTGAACAGGCAGGAGAGGTTCAAACATGGTATAAGGAATTAGAAATAAAGAAAGAGGAAGGATAGTAAGAGATGAATATAAAATGGGATGCCCAAACTTATACAGATCATTTTTCATTTGTACATGAATATGGAGAAGATGTAATAAAATTAATTGAACAACATGATGCATTATCTGTTTTAGACTTAGGGTGTGGAAATGGAGCTTTAACAAAAAAAATATCAGATCTAGGAATGAATGTAATTGGGATGGATGCTTCAGAGGAATTGTTAAAAGTTGCCCGAGAAAATTATCCTGATTTGACTTTTATCAAAGGAGATGCTACGAATTTTGAATTAGCAGAGAACGTTGATGTAGTTTTTTCAAATGCAGTGTTTCATTGGATCCATCAAGAGAAACAAATGCAGATGCTAAAATGTGTTTATAAAGCAATGAAGGATGGCGGACAGTTTGTGTTTGAGTTTGGTGGTTCTGGAAATAATATCCAAATTCATAATGCTTTGGAGCAGGAGTTTCGTGCTAGAGGAAAGGTATATCATATGCCATTTTATTTTCCAACAATTGGCGAATACACAACTTTGCTTGAGAAAGTCGGGTTCAAAGTAAAATATGCGATTTTATTCGATCGTATGACGAAACTAAATGGGGAAGATGGATTAGCAGATTGGATAAAGATGTTTGTGAAAATTCCATTTGAAGGTATGAATAGAGAAGAACGAGAAACAATTATCGATCAAGCGGTTTTAAGTTTAAAAGGTAAACTGTATCATAATGGCATATGGTACGCAGATTACGTCCGTATAAGAGGAAAAGCAATAAAGTAAAAATTAGCTAATATAAGAATCAAAATAAATAATAGAAACCGTACTCACTTATAAAAAATACTATGTGTAGAGTACAAAAATCTTACTTTACACATAGTATTTTGATTCTAGCAACATATTAAAAATGAGCGTATGAAACATTTACCGTGCGTTATAAAAACTAGACTAGTATTTCTTAGAAATCCGATAGGTATAAATAATATCCGCAACGGATGTAATACATAAAGCTCCAATACTCCAAAAAGAACAGGAAACCCCTTTTGTAAAAAAACAAGCTAAGATTGTGACAATACCTGTCAGGATAAAGGTAATACCTCCAAAACGCTGGCTTTTTTTCCAGGTCGTTTCGTTTTTCATACTCCACACAATGCGTAGACCGATAACGGAGTTCATACGTAATTTAGGCATGACATTTCCAATTAGTATCATTCCAATGCCGAATATTCCAAAAATAAGTTGGAATAAATCAATTGGTACGGAAGAAAGATTTTCAACGTTGTGAAACGCTGCATATAAGAAATAAAAGGTCATGGCATTGAAAAGGATCAATGATACTAAACCAAGAAGCAAGGATACTTTGGCGTTGTTTGTTCCTGATTTTTCTTGTTTGGCAGACCAGTTTGTAATACAAAGCATAAACGCACCGAAAAGAGCAGTAATAATAGGAAAAATTAGCGTTTCATATTTGCTTCCCCAACGAGTAACTTGGTTATTGGAGCCGTAATGGGCTGGAATTTGGTCTGGCAGAAAAAAGAGTGCAAAAAAAGTCAGAATAAATGGAAGTATCATAAATGTATAGAAAAGTCTTTTTTTAGTTTTCATTATCGGGACCTCCCTTCAGCTGATTGATCCATAAAATCGCTTCGTCTAAGACCGTTAGATTTAGCTCGTAGTAAATAAAATTTTTACAGCGTGTTTCATAGATCAAGTCTGCTTTTTTTAATTTGGATAAATGGTAAGATAATGCCTGTGGTGTGATTCCTAATGCAATTGCCAAGTCCCCTGAACTGATCTTACCTTGTTTTAATGTCATTAATATATCCCTTCTGGTTTTATCGGATAATGCAGATAAAATTTCATGAACGCCCAAAATTTTCCTCCTGATTTTTTGGAATATGTAGATGCTGTCATATTTTTCTTTGTTCTAATTATAGCAGGAATCGATCCTTTTATCAATATCTATTTAAAAATATTTTTAAATAGATGTATGATTTTGAATTTATAAAAAGAAAAATTTAATTTACATTTTGGGTATTTCGCACATAAGATAAGAAAAAAGGATTTTTTATTATGAATGGTAGTGTATATCAGAAGGTAGTGGGAGTGATACAGGATATTCGCAGAGGAAATTCCTGTTATACACAACTGGTATCTATTAGAACAAATAATGGAATTGTAAATTTTGTTGTGTCAGGAGACACGATGGTAATTGATAATGTGCGTTTAAGAAGAGGAATGAGAGTTGCAGCCTTTTATGACAGAAATCTTCCTGTGCCTGCTATTTTTCCTCCGCAATATCAGGCAGAACTCATTACTTCGTTGAGAAGAGATCAAAACGTTGTATGGAATTATTTTGATGACACACTTACTGCGCAAGATAATTCTTTGAAATTAAATGTAGATGCCATGACGAATATTGAGACAAAGAATGGTCAGCGTTTTTTATGTGAACCGACGAATGCTGAATTATTGGTCTATTATACATTTACTACATTTAGTATTCCTCCTCAGACTGCTCCACAGAGAATTATTGTGATGTGTGAATAAAAAGGGTTTAAAATAAAAATTAAGAAGCGGAATGATGATATGAGTGAATCAAACATCTTATCCGCTTCTTATTTGTGTGAAAGTATAAAGGAACTAAGAATAATAAGTAAGAAACTATTCAGGTATACTTGATTGAGTTTCTACTATTTATATTATAATGCCATTTGGAAGATTTTCTTTACATCTTCTTTGTTAAGTGGAATAAATCCATATGCCAAACCGCCATCTGCTGCCTTTTGAGCCATAACATCGAAATGTGTTTCATCAATACCGATTTCATGTAAACTTCCAGGTAATCCAATGGATGCGAAAAATGCTTTTGTTTTCGCAATGGCTTCCTTGGCAATTTCCATATCACTTCCTTCTAAAATACCCCAAACATTCTTTCCGTATTCTGCAAAGCGCCATACGGTATCTTCGTTTAATACGTATTCCATCCAGAACGGTGTAAGGATGGCAAGACCAACCCCATGTGTAATATCATAAAATGCACTTAATTCGTGTTCCATTGGATGAACGGCCCATGCAGTATTTTCTCCATAAGAACAAACACCATTGATTGCCATGCTGGATGCCCACATTAAATTGGCACGAGCTTCATAGTTATCAGGAGTTTGGATTGCCATTGGTGCGTAATGAATGCAAGTTTTTAAGATACCTTCACAGAAACGTGCCTGTAAGTAAGCACCTTTTTCTGTCGTGAAATAGTTTTCAAATGTATGACTCATAATGTCTGCGGTACCTGCGGCTGTCTGCCGTGCGGAAACGGTAAAGGTATACTCAGGATCTAAGATGGAAAATACAGGTTTGGTAATATCATTCCCTGTGCCCCATTTTTCATTTTTCGTTAAATCAGAAATTACTGCAAATCCGTCCATTTCGGAACCAGTTGCTGATAATGTTAAAACAGAAACAACTGGAAGTGCTTTTGTGATTTTAGAGCTGTCGATTACTTGATCCCAAGGATCACCGTCATAGCAAGTTCCACTTGCAATAATTTTAGCACAGTCAATCGTGCTTCCGCCTCCAACTGCAAGAACGGCTCCAATTCCATGTTTTTTGCATATTTCGACACCTTTGCGGACGGACTCAATACGAGGATTTGGTTCGATTCCAGAAAGTTCTTCCCATTGGATATCAGCATTTTTTAGTTGTTCAATCACTTTATCATATAATCCATTTTTTTTAATACTGCCGCCGCCATAAGCGAGAAGTACATAGTCAGTAATGGCTTTTAAATTTTTGCCTAGCTGCTCGATCTGTCCTTTTCCAAAATAGATTTTCGTTGGAATATTATAATAAAAGTTTTGCATATGATTTCCTCCAATCTGCTTGTTGTATCGCTATTATATCATAAAAATATAGAAATGTCAGTTAAAACTGAATTAAGAAAATAAAAATACAATTTTTATAAAAAAAGCAATAATTTTCATAGAAAAAATGGCTCTAAAGTAATATTATATTAGTAAGATGTGACTTTTGTATTATATTATTAGTATGAAAGATAATTGTAAACTTAGGAGGAATGTAGAAAGA
>DVHN01000159.1 GCA_018712075.1 Candidatus Fimimorpha faecalis | reverse complement strand
CGCCTTGCCAAGGCGAGGGTCGCGGGTTCGAATCCCGTCTCGCGCTCTATAAAAATAGGTTATGAAGAAAGCAGTTATGATTAGAATAAAAATCATAGCTGCTTTTTCACTTAACATATTATTGAAAATTATATTGCAGTTTAATTAAGTTTGCTGTGGGAAAAATAAATATTTTTTCACAGAAAGATGGTGGAAATATTGATTTGATTCTGATATACTAAGAGATGTTTGAAAAATGAAAATAGATCAGTTTGTATTGGAGAGTTTGGCATAAGTTATGAGAAAAATACAAAGAAATAGAATCTTAGCCATTGGAGCGATTCTAATGGCAGCAACGATAAACAATTTAAATTTGTCCAGTATTGTGTATGCCCAACAAGAGAGTTCTTCGACTGAGAATGACAACACGGAAGTACAAAATTCTACAGAGAACAAGTCGGAAGCTACAGATGAAAGTTCAGCACAAGAGTCAAGAGAAAGCTCAACCCCAGAAGAAACTTCCGAACAGATCAATCAAGAAGGATCAAATGTACAGGTAGATTCTTTCCAGTCACAAGAAGCTTCCACAATTTCTTATGAAATTCAACTAGAAGGAGAGACAAAGCTAGAAAGAAAACAATTGGAATTTCCTCTGGATGGATGGGAAAATGTAAAATTAGAAATTGAAGAAGTTTATGTAAAGAAGGGAAATATTTTAAAAGAAGGAGATCCGATTTTAAAAATTAGTTCGGAAAGTATGCAAAAACTTTTAGAATATTGTGATAATCAGATTGATGCAGCACAGGCAGACGCTGAGGAAAAAGAAGTGAATTATGAACTTCAAAAAAGAAATGCTGAATATGAAAAAGAGCAGGCAAAACAGAATGGAGAACTGGCAGCTTCTGTCAGAGACACGCAATTACAGTCATTGCAGACGACAACTACAGATTTAGCTACGCAGATTGAGCAAATTACACTACAGATTGAGGATTATAAAAAAGCATTGGAAAATAATACATATTATGAAGAATATGGGATTATGGACATGGCAGAGACAGTAGAAGATAGCAAACGTCTTATGGAAAATGCTCAGAAAATGCTTTCAGAAGCGCAAGCTGGATCTCAGAATATAGATTCTGCGACACTGGAATTGTTACAAAGTATGGTAGCTCAGACAGAAAATAGTTATCGTTTAATGCAAAAACAATATGAGAAATTATTATTTGATTATGGAAGGAAAGTAAGTGAGGCTCAAACGGAAAGGAACAAGTTACAAGATACTTTGCGTTCTCTTCAGGAAGAATATAATGAAAAACAAGAAGATGACGAATCCTTAAGCGTAGAAGTAAATAAAGAATATGATAGAGCAATTTTATTGGCTGATCAGGCGGAGGAGCGCTATAATATAGCGATAGAAGTACTGGATGAAGAACGTAACGAAGCAAAAGAAAATGTCCAAAAATGGGAAAAAGCTAGAGACGAACTATATGAGATGGAAGATGGAATTATTTATGCAGAACAGGATATGATTGTTTCTTCTTTTCCTTATCATAATGGCGATGAAATAAAGAAAGAAAAAAGTCTGTTAAGTTATGACGATACTGCGTCGGTTCTCGTTGATGTGAATGTACCTCAGGCGGAAATTATAAATTGGAATATAGGAGATACTGTGAAAGTAAGGGTTAAAGGATATGATCAATTATTTTCTGGTACAGTTTCTTCTATGAACTTGAAACAAGCAGTACAAAAGGATGCGGATAAAGTAGAATATACTGCGACAATTAGAATAGAGCAGCAAGAACAACAATTAAGGGGTGGACTTGATGCAACGGTATTATGTGGAACAATTATCACAATATTAGATCAAGAAACAGAAGAAGCTCTACAAAGCAGTAATTCCAATGAGGATGCTTCACAGAGTAATACAGAGCATTCAAGTGAGGCGATAAGCTCAGTGGAGGTTTTACAAGATTCGACAGAGAGTAGTACGGAATTGTCAACAGAGTCGTTGGGAGGTACACAATGAGAAAAAAAAATACTGCATTGATTTTTGTTTTATTCTTATTGATTGCAGGAATGAGTACAGGATGTCAAAAATCAAGAGAAGATTATAGTGAAATTGAAGTAAAGAAGGGTAATATTGCAGCTGGATTAACAAAAGAAGGAAGTATATCCATCAAAACTGCTTATGAGACAATTAATTTATCAGATGAAACGTTCAATACTTCGGAAGAGGGTTTGGAAAAAGCGGTGTTACAAATTGAAGAGGTGTATGCTGTTCCAGGACTTGCAGTGAATGAAGGGGTTCCAGTTATAAAATTAACGGATGAGAGTGTACAAGAATACAAACAAATGTTGGACAAAGAACAGAAGAAAGCAGAGAGAGACGTATCACTTGCAGAGATGGAGAAAGAAGAAAAAAGTCTCGATATTGAATATACGTATCAAAAAAGTATTGCAGATGGAGAAAATGCAGAGGAAAAATATAATCTTACAATACAAACGTTAGAAAATAATATTAAATCATTACAGGATGAAATTGCAGCCTGTCAAGAAAGAATTCGTTCTTTAGAGAATAACAATGGGTCCAGTGCAGAGTTAAGTGTGGAAAGAAGTAATTTAAGTAGTCTGGAAACTAGATTACAGACAGCACAAAGTGAGAAAGAATCGAAAGAAATACAGGCAAAACAAGAATATGAGCAAGCTCAGTTAAATTATGACTATGCGGCAGATGTAAAGGAAAATGCAGAAATGGAATTGGAGACAGCTGTTACAGAGGCTCAAACACGTTTGACAGATATTAATCATGCGCTAGAACAGTTTGAGGCCAATGTAGGAGATGGTTTAATAAAAGCTTCTTGTAATGGTACGGTAGTTTCCGTAAACTGTAAAGCTGGAGATATATTAGAAAATGATAAAAAAATTATTGCTTATGCAGATGCGAATCAAATTACTATGACAGTAGGAGTTTCCCAAAACAAAATTTTATCGTTTCATGTAGGAGATAAAGTAAATTTAAAATTGGATGTTTATGAGGATGAAGTAATTCCTGGAGAGATTATCAATTTGGAGCCAAATGCATCCAATGATACTGGAGAAAACGAATATCAAGTAACTGTGCGAATGACAGATAATGAAAAAACCGTTTATACGGATATGACTGGAAAGGTTGTATTTACAGAAAAAGAAGTAGAAGATGTACTTTTTGTACCAGTTGAGTCAATTATTAGAAAAGATACTACTTCCTATGTAGAAGCTTATGATGAAAATGGTAATGTAAAAGAAATCGAAGTAAAAACAGGATTTTCAGACGGAGAAAATGTAGAAATTACATCTGGATTAGAAGAAGGTCAAAAAATCCTTGTGCAAAATATGGAGGACGAAAGTGAAGAAACAGAATAAATATTTTATAGCTGTTATTGCAAGTTGTTGTATTGTTGCACTTTCGGGATGTGACAATAACTCAGTAAAGGTAGGGAATAATCAGAAACTTGTCTATGGCACGGTAGAGAAGATTGTAGGGAATGAAATTGTGCTGCAACGTCAGTATGAAAGCGGCAAAGAAGAAAGTGATACAACAGAAACTCAAAATTTATCCGAACAGTCTTCCAGTGCAGATACTTCGAGCAAAGAGAGTGAGACAGAAAGCAGTTCTGATAATGAGAACGAAGAATCACAAAGCAGTGTAACGGAGGAAGAAGAAAATCAAAAACAATCCGAAGCGGATACGGGTGAAAATACGGAGGTAATTGTAGCATTGCAGCTTCCTGTTGGAGTAACGATTCACAAAGAAAACAAAACAATTAATTTTACAGAAATTCAGGAAGGAGATCCTTTGAAAATTTTAATGGAAAAGGATTCCAGTGGCATTGAAGTACCAGTAGAAGCCTGGGTTGCTGAGTTAACGGAAAAAGAAAAGGAATCTTTAGAGAATGAGGAGCCAACAACAGCCGTTTCAGCACCGTCTACGGAAGAACTAACGAGTAGCTCGGTGCCATCCACAGAAGAGTCAGTTTCATCATCTGTATCGATAGAAGCGGAAACAACTCCAAGTTCGGAAGCAGAAACTTCTAGTTCGATAAGTGGGCAAATGACAGAACCAAGTTTTCAAAATTAAATTAGAAAACGAAAAAGATAATAATAATTAATACAGACTAAGAAACGGAACAGAGAGTATGCAAAAAAAGCAGCTCTCTTTCTTGCCATATAGAGGTAAATAGAAAGGGAAGAAAATGAAATTACTGCATTTGTCAGATTTACATATTGGAAAAAAGGTACATGGGTATTCGATGTTAAAAGAACAAAAAGAAATCTTAAATCAAATTTTATTACTCTGTGAAAAAGAAAATCCAGATATTGTTTTAATAGCAGGGGATATCTACGACAAGCTGATACCTGGAGAAGAAGCGGTTTCGGTTATGGATTATTTTCTTACAAATTTAAATAAACAGAAAAGAAATGTATTTATAATTAGTGGAAACCATGATTCTGGAGAGCGGCTTCAATTTGGCAAGGAAATTATGAGACAGAAGGGAATCTATATTGCTGGAATACTGGAAGAAGCGTTGGACTGTGTTGCATTGAGCGATGAATGGGGAAAGTTTAATATTTATATGCTTCCATTTATCAAACCATCTATGGTCAGAACATACTACAAAGCAGAAAATTGCGAAGATGCCGTTAGAAAAATTATAGAAAAAACAAAAATAGATTGTTCTCAGCGCAATTTATTGATTGCCCATCAATTTGTAACAAATGGGACGTGGATGCCAGACTGTTGTGATTCAGAAAATCCATCTGTGGGAGGATTAGATGCAGTCGATTGTAAAGTATTTCAGCCATTTGATTATGTTGCACTTGGTCATTTGCATCAGGCTCAAAAAGTAGGAAGAGAAACCATTCGATATGCGGGATCTCCTTTAAAATATTCGTTTTCGGAAGTTAGGCATAAGAAATCGGCTACAATTGTTGAAATGAGAGAAAAAGGGGAAATAAAATTAACTGCGATTCCATTAAAACCAATGCATGAAATGAGAGAAATAAAGGGAAAACTGGGCGATTTAATAGATCCCAACCATTATACAAGAGCAAATCAGACGGATTATATTAGAGTTATACTTACGGATGAAGAAGAATTATATCATCCATTGGACACATTACGCAATATTTATCCCAATATACTGCGCCTGGACTTTGAAAATTCCAGACTAAAGCAGCAAGAAAACACAGAGATGGAAATAGAAAATGAAACAGAGTTAGAATTGTTTGAACAGTTTTTCCAAAAACAAAATCAGGTGGAATTAACATCGGAACAAAAGGAATGGATTGCAAAATATTTAGTGAAATAGGGAGAAAAAAATGAAGCCAATTCGTTTAACTATGAGTGCATTTGGACCATTTGGAGACCTTCAGGTGGTCGATTTTGAAAAATTAGGTGTAACAGGACTTTTTTTAATTAGCGGAGATACAGGTGCAGGGAAAACTACAATTTTTGATGCAATTACGTTTGCTTTATTTGGAGAGGCAAGTGGAGCATACCGTGCAAGCCAATCGTTTTGCAGTGGTTTTGCTAAAGATGGGCAGCCAACTTATGTGGAGTTGGAGTTTTGGCATCGAGGAGAACGTTATTATATAAAAAGAAATCCTGACTATATGCGTCCAGCCAAAAGAGGACGGGGCAGGGTGATGGAAAAAAAGGATGCGGTCTTACTCTATCCGAATGGAACGTCTGCAGTCGATTTTGATAAGGTAACTGTGGCAGTGATAGAATTATTAGGAGTGGATTGGAGGCAGTTTAAGCAGATTTCTATGATTGCCCAGGGAGAATTTCAGCGTCTATTGTATGCGGATAGTGCGGAAAGAGGGAAAATCTTTCAAAAGGCATTTCAAACAGAACCGTTGGAGCAGTTTCAGAAAAAAATTGCAGAGGATGCGAATCAGCTGCGAAAGCAATGCGAGCAATCCGATCAAACTATTTTGCAGTGGCTGGGTCATATTGTCGCTTCAGGAGATTGGGATGCAAAGCTAAGACTAGCCAAAAAAGCACAAAATGAAATGCAGTTAGAACAATTGTTGGAACAAATACTGCAAGAACAGGAAAGAGAAAAAAGACAGAAAGAATTTCAGTTAGAGCAATTGGAGCAAATGATTTTAGAAGAAATAAGACAGTATGCTAAAATTGCAGAAGACAATAAGAAGCTGGAATTATTAAAGCAAGAATATAAGAAAAAGCAGCAATTGGATGCTGAGGAAGTGCAAATGCAGAAGAAACAAGAAAGACTTCGGCTTGGAACAATGGCGTTTTATAAAATTGCACCAGTACAGCGGCAATTCATACAATTAAGCAACCAATATACGCAATTAGAATCCAATTTAAAGAAGAGGATGATTGAAATTCAAAAGTTGCAAAAGGAACAGGAAATTAATACTAATTTATTCAAAAAAGCAGAAGAATTGTTTCAAACAATTCCTAGCTGGACAATTCAGATAGAGCAATGGAAAAAAGAACTGGAACAATTCAAAATAAGAGAAAAGCAGCTTCAGATGATTCATGAATTGAGCCATCAATGGAATGAAATTCAAAAAACAATTCAGAGGAACGAAAAAGAACAAAAGCAGGTAAAAGCAGAAAAAAACGAAATCAAAAAACAACAAGAAGAACTGGAACGGGATTTAACGGCGAAAGATCAAATATTAAAACAAATAGAAACAATTCAGCTGCAATTAAAAAAGAATGATTCTATTTTAGAACAAATAAAGGAAGAGAATTCTGTGTATGAGATATTAAGGGAGAGACAAGAAGAGTATAAAAAAATAGAACAGGATTGCAGGAACTTGGAATTGGAATATTATCAGGCAAACGAGAGATTTCGTCAAGAAATTGCAGGGATATTGGCGATGGATTTGCAAGAGGGAATGCCGTGTCCTGTCTGTGGTTCTACGCATCATCCTCAACGAAGAAAGATTACCCAGAAAGCACCGTCAAAAGAAGAACTAGAGCAATTAGAAGTACAGTTAGAGCAGAAGAAGAAAGATCGGGATCGGATAGTTCGTATTTGTGAACAATATAAAGGAAAAACAGAACTTTTAAGGAGAGCGTGGAAAAAAGAATGGCAGGAAATCCAAAAATGTTCGAATTGGAATGAAAAAGAAGAGAATAGAAATGAAATTTTACAATTATTAGAAAATCAGAGCCAGCAGCTTTGTTTGAATTTATCCAACTTGGAAGTCCAATATCAAACAATAGAAAACAAACAGGAAAGATTAAAAGAGTTAAAAAGAAAACAAGAGCAATGGGAACAACGAGAACAACGCTTGTATCAGCAACAGTTGAATTATTTGGAAAACCAGCATGGATTAGAAATAAAGCAAGCCCAGCTAAAGGCAAGTATGGAAACAATGCTGGATGGGAAGGAACTGATGGAAAAGCAGGATCTGAACAAAAAGATACAAAATGCAGAATCTATTTGTAAAAAGATAAGAAGCGAATATGATGCTGCACAGCAGAAAGAAAAAGAGAGTCAAAAAAAGCTTCATCAACTATTGGGAGAATGGAAGCAGGGACAGCAGCAGCTGACTCAGTTCGATTTAGAAACAGCAGAAAGAAGTTATTTTAAAGTATGGAACGAATGTGGGTTTTCGGAAGAATCGGAATGGAAAAATGCTTATATGGAAGAAGTGGAAATTCAAAAACTTCAAGTAGAAATCGATGATTGGAAGATGCAAAAAACTCGTTGTTATGATCGGATACGTCAGTTAGAAGAAGAAACGAATGGGAAACAGTATATAGAATTAGAACAGATGAATAGGAGAATGGAAGAAATTCGGAAAGAAAAACAATTGCAGGAACAGCGATTACAGGCAATCCGTTCTGGATTGGATGAAAATAAAAGAATTCATAGGATGGTGATGAGTCAAAAGTCTGGACAGGAACAAATAAGAAAAAATTATTTGATGGTAAAACTTTTATCAGATACTGCAAATGGGGAATTGGCAGGAAAAGAAAAGATTAAGTTTGAACAGTTTGTTCAGGCATTTTATTTTAGAAGAGTCATTCATGCAGCCAATAAACGGTTTCGGATTATGTCTGGCGGACAGTATGAATTAAGGTATATGGAAAATGCAAGTAATAAAAGGAGTAAAACAGGATTGGAATTGGAGGTTATGGACTATTATATTGGAACAGTTCGTCCAATTACTTCTTTATCGGGAGGAGAGTCTTTTCAAGCAGCTCTTTCTATGGCATTAGGATTTTCCGATGTCATTCAAAACTATGCAGGAGGGATTGAAATTGATGCAATGTTTATTGATGAAGGATTTGGAGCATTGGACCCAAATGCATTAGATTTAGCAATTGAGACATTAGTAAAACTAACAGACGAAAAACATATGATTGGAATTATTTCTCATGTAAGTGAGTTAAAAGGTCGGATTCCAAAACAGATTTCTGTTGTAAAAAAAAGATGGGGCAGCCAAATTAAAGAATAAAAAGATCGCAATTTCAGATTCATAGAAATGACGAATAAATATACACAATTTTCGAGAAAATCGTGTATATTTGTATTGTTGTATGCAAGAAAATGTGATAAGATAACATATCGGAAGGGGATACCGAAGATATCTCTTTAGATAAAACCGATTCGGTTAAAAGGCATAAGAAAGGAGAGCTTATGAAACGAAAAGCGAAATTAATTTGTACCATTATGCTGCTGATCTGTTTTGTCATCGGAGGATGTGCAAATCAAGCGGATGGAGAGAAAAAAATAATAAAAGTAGGTACAAATGCAGAATTTCCGCCATTCGAATACATCAATGATGAGGGAGAAGTAGACGGATTTGATATGGCGATTATGAGAGCCATTGGGGAAGAAATGGGGTATGAAATTGAGATTGTAAATATGGAATTCAAATCCCTGGCTGCATCACTCAAAACTGGAGCGCTGGATGCAGTGGCAGCAGGTATGACTGTGACGGAAGAAAGAAAACAAACGGTAGATTTCTCTAACAGTTATTATGGTGCAGTACAAAGTATTGTATTTCGAAAAGATCATGCAGTTAGTTCTTTAGCAGAATTAAATGGAAAAAGAATTGCTGTACAGGAAGGAACGACGGGGGATATTCTAGTTACACCGGCAGAAGATAATGAAGTAATTACGGATAGTAGTACAGAAGTTAAACGTTTTAAAAAGGGAGCCGATGCAATTGTAGAATTGAAAAATGGCGGAGTAGATGCAGTTGTGATTGATTCCAGTCCAGCTCACTCCTTTGTTGCTGCAAATCAGGAAGATTTAACTTATCTAGATCTTACGGATACAGAAGAATTTTACGCAATTGCAGTTGGAAAAGGAAACCAAGAATTATTGGATGATATTAATGAAGGATTAGAGATAATTCAGAACAATGGTGTATTTGATCAAATTGTGGACGAATATATCAATGGAAATACGGTAAATGCTCGCCAGACTTCTAATAATCCAATTATGCAAGTAATTTATGACTGTAAGTATGTATTTATTGATACGAATGGCTATCAATTGTTATTGCAGGGACTTGGTGTGACAATTGGTATTTCTCTGGCTGCTGTTTGTCTTGGAATTATTCTTGGTTTCGTGATTGCATTAATGAAGCTAACAGAAACAAGAAAGAAGCGAAAAACAGTTCTGTCTGTGATTGCGAATATTTATATTAATATTTTGCGTGGAACGCCAGTTATGGTACAGTTGCTGATTATGTATATGATTGTGTTCCGAAGTAATATGGCATACTTGGCAGCGATTTTGACATTTGGTATTAATAGCGGCGCCTATGTAGCAGAAAATATCCGTGCAGGTATTATGGCAGTGGATAATGGACAAATGGAAGGCGGACGTTCGCTTGGATTTACTTATTCTCAGACAATGCGTTATATTATTTTGCCTCAGGCAATTAAAAATGCATTCCCAGCACTTGGAAATGAATTTATTACATTATTAAAGGAAACTTCGATTGTTGGATATGTAGCAATTCAAGATTTGACAAAGGCAGCAGATTTTATTATTTCCAGAACATACGAAGCTTTCTATCCGTTGATTGCAATTGCCATTATTTATTTTGTCCTTGTATGGGGACTGACACAGCTGTTAGCAACGGTAGAAAGGAGGATGCGTCAAAGTGATTTACGTTAAAAATCTTCATAAATATTTTGGTGGCTTAGAAGTATTAAAAGGAATTGATTATCATGTTAAGCCAGGTACATGTGTAGTTGTAATTGGTCCATCTGGTTCTGGAAAAAGTACATTTTTACGTTGTTTGAACCGTTTGGAAAAGCCTACAAAGGGTAGTGTTGTGATTGATGGCGTGGATATTATGGATCCGAAAACCGATATAAATCAGATGCGTCAAAAAATTGGAATGGTATTTCAACAATTCAACTTATTTCCACATAAAACCGTATTGGAAAATGTTACATTAGCTCCAATAAAATTAAAGGGAATGGAAAAAGGGGCTGCACACCAGCTTGCAATGGATCTTTTGAATCGAGTTGGTGTAGGCGATAAAGCAAATAACTATCCAGGGCAGCTTTCTGGAGGACAAAAGCAGCGTGTAGCGATTGCTCGTTCGTTAGCGATGAATCCAGAGGCAATATTATTTGATGAGCCAACTTCTGCATTGGATCCAGAAATGGTAGGTGAAGTATTGGATGTTATGAAAAAGTTGGCAAAAGAAGGAATGACTATGGTGGTAGTTACCCATGAAATGGGGTTTGCGAGAGAGGTAGCCGATCGAGTTGTCTTTATGGACGGAGGCCATATTATTGAGGAAGGTACGCCAGAAGAAATTTTTCAATCGCCAAAGAATGAGCGCCTGAAGGCATTTCTTGGAAAAGTATCAACAAAATAAAAGGAGGCGACACAAGATGAAACGAGAAAAATTTTCTTCTCGTCTAGGATTTATTTTAATTTCAGCAGGCTGCGCCATTGGTCTTGGAAATGTATGGAGATTTCCGTATATTACAGGACAATATGGCGGTGCTGCGTTTGTATTAATTTATTTATTTTTCTTAGCAATTTTGGGAATTCCAATTTTGGTATGTGAATTTGCAGTTGGACGTGCCAGCCAAGTAAGTGCTGCGTTATCGTTTGATCGTTTGGAGCCAAAAGGAACAAAATGGCATTGGTTTAAATGGGCTGCAATGGGCGGAAACTATATGCTTATGATGTTTTATACAACGATTGCTGGTTGGATGCTTTTATACTTCTTCAAAATGGGAATGGGTCAGTTTGAAGGAATGGATACAAACCAAGTAGCGGAGAGTTTTGGTCAATTACAGCAGCAGCCAGTGCTAATGACAGTTTTCATGATAATTATTGTAGTGGCTTGTTTCGGAATTTGTGGAATGGGACTTCAAAAGGGAGTAGAAAAGATTACAAAGGGAATGATGTTAAGCCTTTTAATTTTAATGATTGTATTGGCTGTTAAGGCAATTTCTCTTCCTGGAGCCCAAGAAGGATTAAAATTCTATTTATTACCTGATTTTGGAAAAGTAAAAGAAGCGGGAATTGCAAACGTGGTATTTGCGGCATTGGGTCAATCGTTTTTTACATTGAGTATTGGAATTGGAGCAATTGCAATTTTTGGAAGCTATATTGATAAAAAACGCCGATTGCCAGGAGAAGCAATTTGGATTTGTGTTCTGGATACAAGTGTTGCACTTGTAGCTGGTCTGATTATTTTTCCATCTTGTTTCGCATTTGGTGTAGATCCAGGAGCAGGTCCTCAGCTAATTTTTGTTACCTTGCCGAATGTATTTAATTCAATGGGAGGCGGAAGATTCTGGGGAGCATTGTTCTTCCTATTTATGACATTTGCAGCGGTTTCGACCGTTATTGCAGTATTCCAAAATATTATTTCGTTTGCGATGGATTTAACGGGATGCAGTCGTAAGAAGGCAGTGTTAATTAATATTGTCGTAGTAATTCTTTTGTCCATGCCATGTGTATTAGGATTTAATGTATTGAGTGGTTTCCAGCCATTAAAACCAGGAAATACAATTATGGATTTAGAAGATTTTGTTTTAAGCAATAATCTGCTCCCTCTTGGAAGTATGGTATACTTAATGTTCTGTACATTCAAAAAAGGATGGGGATGGAAAAATTTTTCAGCAGAAGCTAATACAGGAGTAGGACTTGGAATTTCCAATAAACTTCGTTTCTATATGAGCTATATTCTGCCGATTATTGTATTCGTTATATTCATTTGGGGATATTATGAAATGTTCTTTATGAAATAATTTGAAATAATACAGGTGTCATAATTATTATATGACACCTGTAATCCTCCGCAAAAAGAACAATAGATAGATTTGTCACACAAATAAGAAGAATATTGTTATAAAATCTCAGAAATTAAAAAAATTCAAAAAATCAGAAAAAAGAGTTGACATATTTTTCAAACTATGCTATTATATCAAAGGTAAGCAGTACAAAGTAAATATTGAAGGGGTATAGTTCAATGGTAGAGCAACGGTCTCCAAAACCGTAAATACGGGTTCGAATCCTGTTACCCCTGTTTGTTGAAATCCTTATAAATGCGAAATTTATAAGGATTCTTTTTTGGTGCGATAAACCCGTCCACTGTGCTTGCACAACATTTGACGGGTAAGTACAGCGAACGGCTTTGCCTATGCAGTCTTCTCCTTTTATCTGGATATGAGAAAGAGTTTTTGTTATTTTATTGTTCTAAAAATACAATCTCTTCTATATTAAAACAGATTGCTGAATTTTTTTCAGAGGCTTTTGAGAAAATATTGAGGAGCTGTTCAGAAAAATCTCCTAATGTATTTTGAAGTACCTCATAATTGGTAAGTGTAATTTCGGTTGGTTCCTGTATGGAAATAAGCATGGAAAGAAGTCCTGATAAGTTTTTTGGAAAATCTCTTTGGAAAACCGAAGCGATTTGATTATAAACTTCCAGTTCGTTTTTCATTTCGGAACCGTTTAAGGTTAATTCGATCGGAGAGACTTCGAGTAATTGTTCGATTACGTCGGCAACCCCGTCTTCGTTGTTGGTGTATCGGGTTACAAAATCCGCATGGGACTGAACTTCTGGTTCTGCGTTTGCCATAGCAACTCCTACGCCGACTTTTTCCAGCATATCCAAGTCATTATAACTATCTCCAAATGCCATGATTTCTTCCCGTTCAATTCCGAAAAGAGATCCAAATGCAAGGAGTCCTTCTCCTTTATCGGCTCCCTTTATTGTTAATTCTAAATTCGTTGGCTGACCGTTTACACAAACCAATTCAGGAAAGTTTTGCTTTATAAATGCTTGAATCTGCTCTTTTTCGGCAACCGTTGCATAGCTCATATTAATTTTTTGTACGCCGTAAGGGCAAGTCTCAAAAAATTCTTTTAGATTGGAGTGAACAGTACGTGATTTGCGCATATACTCCCGTATATGAGGGGATGGTACATATTCGTCCAGATGTTCCATTAATTTTTGATCGATATGAGCACGATCTTGGATGTATAATTCAAACGTTCCTTTTACATCCGCCAATTGATCCATTACTGCCAATACAATTGATCTTGGAATTGGTTTTTCATACAAAATTCGATGTTCTTTTAAATCGGTTATAACCGCTCCATTGCTGCAAAGCGCATAGCGTACGCCAGGAATCTGAATAAATGCTTCGGGAAGTCCATTAATTGGACGGCCAGTTGCTGGCATAACAATAATTCCCTGTTCAATTGCAGCAGTAATGGCAGCCTGAGTACGAGGGGTGATTTGTTTCTCATCGGTGAAAGTTGTACCATCTAAATCAAGTGCAATAATACGAATTGGTAAACTCAAAGTAAAAACTCCTTTCTAAACTTAGTAAATCTTTCTATTTTTTGTTTGTATGTTGAATTAATGTATGGACTGCCTGCCGAATGGTAGTTTCATCCGTGCGCCATATTATATATTCATTGATTCCATCCAGTCCCATTGGAACTCCTTGTCTGCGGAATTTCATACCGCTGTTCAATTCCGTTTTTCCAGACATATGATAGAAACTAGTTCCGATTGTATCAAAAACCTCATCAATGACATTGGCACAAACACCTCCAGCTGCGAGGATATGAATTCTTCCGTTTGCTTTTTGAACAAGATTTGCAAGCAGTGTTTTTCCTTTTTGACAATTCGACTGTTGGCCCGAGGTAAGAATTGTGTTGATACCAAGCTGACAGGCCTGTTCTAATGCTTCAAATGCATTCTGGCTAAGGTCAAAAGCACGGTGTAAGGTAACGGACATACCATCGGTCAGCTGCATTAACTGTTGCATTCGAAGCATGTCCAATGTTCCGTCAGGATTTAATACTCCAATTACAACGCCGTTGGCACCTGCTTGGCGAAATTGAATCATTTCCTGCTTTATAATTTCAAATTCTGCATTGGTATAAAGAAAATCTCCAAAGCGTGGACGAATCAATATATGAATGGGAATGGAAACCTGTTTTTGAACTTCTCGGAATAAAGCTAGAGTTGGAGTTGTTCCTCCAATCATTAAATTAGCGCAAAGTTCCAGACGACTGGCGCCTGCTCGCTCTGCAATAATTGCAGATTCTACAGAATCGACACAGACTTCTAATAAGTAATTCATAGATTCACCTCAATTGTATCGTGAAATAATAATGTTATGTGAAATTAAGTTAAGTATTAAAAATTTTATTTTAATGGAAGTAATTTGCTAATCGTTAAATCAGCATGGAGCAATGTTTCCATTTCTTGTAGCTGCTTGGAATGGGAGGATGATTTTGGTTCATAAATAGCTCGAATTAAAATATTTTTAGGCGTATGTTCCATATCAATAAATTCTAGCAATTGAGTTTGATAGCCGTAGGCTTCCAGATGTCCTGCTCGAATCGAATCGGTAAAAAGAGCGGAAAGACGTTCTTTTATCAAGCCATATTGTAGAGCAGGACGGAGTGCTTCCCATTCAATTTGCTTATTTAGTTCATGCTGGCAGCATGGGACGGATAAAATTACTTTTGCTCCCCATTTTACTGCTTTGGCAAGCGCATAGTCGGTGGCAGTGTCGCAGGCATGGAGGGTAACAACCATATCGACATGATCGACACCTTTATAATCGGCAATGTCTCCGCAAAGAAATGTTAGATCGGTGTAACCATATTGATGGGCCAATTCATTGCAATGAATAATAACCTCTTTTTTTAAATCCGTCTGGTCTCGGAAACTCAAATCCCTTGAATTTCCTGACTTTTCTCGAATCAAAATTTACAGTTTCACCTCTACATTTCTGTAACATTTCCTCAAGTTTTTCTATAAAACTACTTGACAGATCGTCTGAAATATGCGGCAGCATTTGGCGCTACCAGGCAGCGCCAAATGCTGCCCTTTGTCATATAAGGATATCCCACTTCACTTCATGACAAAGGAGGCATATTTATGTTCAAACCCGAATTATGGCAGCGCCACAACGAGTATCGAACCATTGTCAATTCTTTGGGGAAAAAGCTTTCCCGCAACAATCCCCGCTATCAGTTTGATGCTTACAGCAAGGAACGTCAAAAATTACTTTCCCTGAACCTGGATCCTCTAATGGATTTCCTCCCTCAGTTCTATTCCTCTGAGGGTCGCCCCGCTAAAAATCAGGCTCAGATCCTGCGTTCCCTCATCCTTTTTACCTTGCTCTTCAACCGGACTGACGCAAAAACCAGCCTCACCGCATGGGTTCGGGATGTTCTCCCCAACTCCATTTCCCTTACCTGCCTGTGTGGGTTTTCCTCTGTTGAGGATCTCCCTCCCCTTGGCTCTTATTATGACCTTATGGACCGTCTCTGGCTTGGCTCCCGGGAACAATACGCCAGGCCTGCCCTCCTCCCCGCCGGCAAGAATGGCAAAAAGCCCGCAAAGACGATTGGCGGCGATGGAAAGCTTATGGAAGATCCCTCCGATATTTTTTCTGCACGACATACTGTTGACCTGATCTGCAAAGGCTCTCCTGCTTCGGAAAATCCGGAAGCAGCCCTCCAGGAAATCTTTTCCCTCCTGGCAGTCCTTCCCTCCATCAGGCTCGGGCTCATCGGCCTGGATGATCTTACAGTCTCCGGCGATGGAACGGCTGTTGTTTCCCATACTTCCCCTGGCGGCAGGCATCTTCCTTCCTGCAGCACTTCCTGCCCTTTCCGAAAAAACTGCGGCCGCCATTATTCCGACCCGGATGCCGGTTGGGGATGGGACAGTGATAAAAAAGTATGGTATTTCGGCCACACCCTATACATGCTTTCTTACAGAAATGGCCAGGAAAAAGTAGAACTCCCTCTCATGTTTAAGTTTACGCAGGCCCGCCGCCATGACAGCCTGAACTTCCTATATACCATAGATGATTTCGGACGTCATTCCTTTGGCCTCACTCCCAAAAACATCTGCCTGGACTCCGCCCATGACAATATCCCGACTTATGAACTGCTGGAGCATTGGGACATCAATGCTTTCATTGATATCAATGGGCGGACAAAATCTTCCGAAAACGCACCGGATGATATTACCTTCGACAAACAAGGACATCCCCTGTGCTGGGCCGGGCACAAAATGTGCCCCTGGGGAAATGACCCGATCAAACAGGCCCATAAATATCGCTGCCCGTTGAAATGCGGCCGGATCGATTCATGTCCCTATGAAAAGGATTGCTCCAGGGGCAGTTATGGCAGGACTGTTTATATCAAACACCATGCCGACCTGCGTTTCCATCCCCGTGTCCCCAGAGATTCCGATCTTTACAAAGAAACCTACAGCAATCGTACTGCCTGTGAACGGGTAAATGACCGGGTTCTCAATGATTACTGCCTGCAGCATCTGAAGATCCGGGGAAAAGATCATTTCTCTTTTTGGACGATGCTGATCGGTATCTGCATCCATCTGGATGCCAGATATAAAACCGGGCATTTATACTGATCGAGTTTGTCTATAGCAATCTGTTGGGAGCGTGCCAGAACCATTTGGATGGCAGGCAGCTTTGCTATGCCCTTTTTTCTATCCACTGGACTCTTTATCTCTCATCAACATAATTTTTCTTCCTCTCAAATCAACTATGGGTTGATTTTTCTTACATTTGCCCTTATCTTATTCAGTTTCCGAGACTACACTAAATCCAGTCCAATGATTTGAATAGAATATCCCTTTAAAATTTTTAAATAATAGTACATTGCAAAGGTTAAATAGGATTTTCCACATCCAAAGTCAATAATAGTTTGTTTCTTTGTTTTATCTAATTGTGGCAGAATATCTTCAATAAACTCTAAAAATCGGTTGATTTGGCGAAATTTATCGTATTTTGTGCGTACAATACTGCCGTCTGTTTTCATAACGCCTAAATCAATTAAAAACGGAACGGGAGTACCTTCCTCGATAATATAGTTTTTCTGGCGGTTATGAGTCAGGGAGAGATCTGGCAGCTGATTGGTCTGTTTTTTTGTTTTTATTGTAACTTTTCCTTTTTTACTAACCAAAATGGTGATCTGTTCGTTTACTGTTTGAATTTGAGCCTGACGGAATTGATCGGTCATTTGTTCAGTTAAGTAATTACAGGCCTCAGATGCTTCTAAATTTTTATGAAACACTTGTTTTTGTGTGTATTCTTCTATTTGAAAATATAATTGCCTTTGAAGCATAATTGGACGTACTTTTAATTTGACTACCCTATCTTTGGAAATGGGATTGCTTAAAATCGCATCATATAGTTCACTCGTTATACAATGTTTGAATGTTTCTTGGATTGTCATAAAAAATTACCTCTTTGGATTGCATGATTTCTTCCTGATTATACTATTTCTTCTTTCGACTCGTCAATATAAGATGAAATAAAATTGTGGAAGGAATGGAGAAGAGAAACCCTCTTGAGCTTCTATAAAAAGAAGTGTATAATAAGTCTGCAAAACTGGATGATAAAAGATGGAGGGCATTGAATTGGAAAATAGTCAATCAAATTTTGTTCGAATGATAAAAGAAATATGTGAAGAAGAAGGGATTACTTGTGTATCTTATTCTAGTGACTGGGCATTTCAGTTAGAAAAAAATGGGGAAAAAAACTTTATTTTAGGATATCAATTTGGTTTAAATCAGGCAGTTTCACAGCAGATTAGCGCAGATAAAGCAGTCGCCAGTGAAGTAATGACTCAAAATGGAGTTGCGAACGTAGAGCATAGCTGTTTTATGGCACCTCATATGTTTCGTTTTACAGGCGAAAATGGAAATTGGAAACAGATGACTGCAATGCTAGAAAAGTATGGAGATATTGTTTGTAAAGATAATGAAGGAACAGGAGGATATTTCGTTTTTCATGTAAAAACGCAGCGTCAGTTGGAAGAGGCAGCGCAGCAGATTTTTGCACAGGCAGATTCGATGGCAATTGCTCCGTATTATGAAATTAAAAAAGAATATCGAGTTATTTTATTGGATGGAGAAGTGCAAGTTGCATTTGAAAAACAGAGAAAACAGCTAATTGGAGATGGGATATCTACGATTCGTCAGCTTTATGCAGATTATTTGTTAAATCCAGGTAATTCTTTCGAAATTCTGCCATCATCAACGGATCTCGATCGAGTATTAGAAAAAGGAGAATCGTATTTTTTTAATTGGAAGCATAATCTTGGACAGGGCGCAATTCCTAATTTATTAACAGAATTACCCGATCGATTAAAGGAGCTTGCAAGGCAGGCAGTTCATGCTTTGAATTTACGTTTTGCATCGGTAGATCTTGTAGAATGCAGGGATGGATGGAAGGTGCTGGAAGTAAATAGTGGTGTTATGATGGAAAATCTGGCATCCAATGGAATGGAATACTATTTGCTTGCAAAACAGATTTATCAAAAAGCGATTCAAAAAATGTTTTCTTTTATAAAATACGAATAGAAAAAGGAAATTCATTCGTTGTGGTAATTACTAAAAATTTACCCGATTATATTTATACAGCTCCGAAGAATAAAAACTTTTCGCAATAAAAATTCCAGATAACACCTACTTTTCTCCTGATTGATGTAAAATAGAAAGAAAAAATTTTACGCACAGGAGAAACGTATGCAGAAAAAGAAAATGAAGAAAAAGGCCGACTGGCTTACGAAGGCAAAGAAGCGGAAGATAAAACAAAAAGACAGAGGGATTGTGGATATCATGATGCTTACGCATCACTTTTTTGAGGAACTGCCGTTATGGCTGAATGAGATGACAGACCCAAGGAATCCTTCCTATACCACCTACAGCCAGGCTGATCTGGTGCTGATGGGCGTCCTGAAAAATATGTGCGCAATAAAAAGCATGCGCTCGATGGAAGAAGCGTTCAATGAAGATACATGTATTGCTACGCTCCGGATCCTGTCCGGTGACCACAGATTAGCAGAAATGCCACATGCGGATACGCTGAATTATTATCTGGAACGGCTTTCACCGAAATGCCTGGCGGATGTAAGAAAAAAGATGGTAAAGAGCCTGATCCGAAAGAAAAGCTTTTACCGCTCAAAGCTGCTGGGAAAATACTGGCGTGTTATCATAGATGGAACAGGACTTTTCTATTTTCGCGAAAAACATTGTGGGAATTGTCTTGTGACAACCGTTACACGTGAAGTAGATGGAAAAGAGGTCAAGAGAAAGAGATATTACCATAAAGTCCTGGAGGCTAAACTTGTGCTGGCACCAGGGATCATAATCAGCCTGGATACAGAATTCATCGAAAACGAAAGCGAAGATGTCGGCAAGAATGACTGTGAGATTAATGCGGCGAAAAGGCTTCTGGAACGGTTGCACAGAGATTATCCGAGGCTGCCAATCTGTTTGCAGGGAGACGCACTCTATGCGGCAGAGACGGTCATGAAAATCTGCCGTGGCTATGGTTGGAAATACATCCTGACGCAGAAAGCGACACGCCAGAAAGCACTGGCAGAGAGCTATGACTGGATTGCCAGCGGAGGCGGCGCAGAGACGGTGTCAGGGATAGGGAAAGAAACGGGAAAAGGGGAATACATCAACCATGTAGAGGAAACAGCCGGAAAGGAAGAGGAAGCCAATATATACCGTTACTGGTATGAAAAAAAGGAAGAGGGGGAGAAAGTAAGCCATGAATTCCAGTGGCTCACAAACATAGAGCTGACAAAGAAAAACCTGGAGGAAATGATAGAAGCGGGGCGTGGGAGATGGAAAATAGAAAACGAAGGGTTCAATAACCAGAAAAATGGGATCTACGATATTGAACACTTAAACAGCCGGGACAGCAATGCGATGAAAAATCATTATCTAATCACCCAGATAGCAGACATCGTTATGCAGATTTACCTGTCATTCAGCCCATTGAGGAAAGAGATCGGGCAAAGCATAAAAAATACATCTTCATGGCTACTGGAAAGTTTTCGAAGACACCCAGTAACGGATGAAGATGTATCCTACATATCGAGATACACAACCGTATATCTTGAATAACAAGGTCATTATACAACAGGTGGTGATGGAATGGAAGATGGAAAAAAGTAAATATCCACATTTTTTTTGGAAGAGGGGTCCGTATGGCTTTGAGATGTGGATAACGGTTCCAGATGAGACGCTTGTTGTGCAAAAATATCCATAACAAAATACTCTGGCTGAAAAGCAGGGATTTCCAATATTTATTCTTTGCCGCTG
>DVHN01000158.1 GCA_018712075.1 Candidatus Fimimorpha faecalis | reverse complement strand
TCTTGTTATTTTATTGCGAAAAGTTTTTATTCTTTACTGCTGCTACATTGTTTTCTTTTATTTTTGCCGATTCCGGTATGTTTTATTTTCATCCAAAATAAGTAAAGACTGGATACCACCTCTTTCAAGGTCAATATCCAGTCTTTTAGATTATGTAATTATTCTTCCATAACTTCCAGCATCATTCTTGCGCCCAGACGGAAGCTATTCTGGAACAGCAAGCACTCTGATATAGTCTGAAACTCCTGGACACAATCTGTGTATTTGGAGAACAGTTCTTTCTGTTCGTCTGAAAATGTTGCTTGCAGTTTTTCTTCATTTTTAGTTATCAGTCGAAGTAATTCTTTGTACTCCTCATTGGAAAATGAACCATATTCAATCGGCTCTATATTACCATACCAAAATTCTTCAAGTATTCTCATTACGCATCCTCCCCATAAACTAATTCGTGAAGGACGAGTTCTTCGGCACGGTTGTGAATACTGTTCATCGCCTGTACCCAAGCCATTTGATTTTTCTCTTTCAGTTCATCATTCACAGACTCTGCTTCCTGCATCTGCCTGATAATCAACTGCAGTCTGTTCTGTGCCTGTTCGTTAAGGTCTGCAAGATAAGTCCAGAGTTTCCCCTCCAGCACTAAATCATCGAACCTTATAGGGTTATGCTCCTGCAGATAATCTCGATGCATGCGACCGTATTTGCCGATAGAACGATTCTCCTGCGGAAGCTTCAGATCAGGGATAAAATAATCTCCTGTCTGTAAATATCCAAGCTCATTCTCTCCGATAACTTCATAATTTTTCTGTTTACCCATTTGTAAATCCTCCGTGATTTTATGATTTTTCACGGCGATTTTTTGGTTTTTCACGTTCAAAACAGTACTGTCACATCAGGGATTTTCAAAAAATTTGGCGTACAAAATGGCGTACTTGAGGGTGTTCGAGTGCCGATTTTTCTTGATTTTACTGGGTTTTTCGAGGGTGTGTACATATCCTGCCGTGGCAGATGAATAGTATTTTTATCATATCTTATATATCCCTTCATAAGCCTTCAAATGCCTGTAATTACTGGCTTTTTGGCATTTTCTTAATTTTTTGTTTTTGCCCCTCTCTACGCATATCTACATAAATCTGCGTAAATTACCAGGCAAATGGTGTAGTAACTGGATCTATAAAACAATAACTGATGCACAAGATATAACTTCTTACTCATATTCTCGAATTACTACATCCACTACATCTTTTAATACGTTTGGAATTTCCACTTGAAATAATTTCTTTTCCAACTCAGCCCTATCTACAATCCACCTTTGCATGTATGGTTGATTGCTATGATATCGGTTTCCAAGGCTGATTCTATTTCCATAATAACATTCAAGTTTTCCAATCTGTAAACCATCTTCATCGAATAATTTAACACCTCCAGCATCAATTGATATATTCCATCTAAAAGCCAATAATGCTTCTTTACTAAAGCCACACATAATATTGCTTTGCTTAAAACTCTCTATACCATTATGATGCATAGTAATATTATAATGTGGATTCTCATAGAAATCATCTCTTCTCTGCAATACCAATTTTGAATTTCTCTCATATGCGCAAGCTGCATATTCAGGTTTCATACCAGGAATATTCAAATAAGTCAGCATAAAACCAAATATTTCTTGTTTATAAGTGTAATCCGCAACAGCGCCCGCAAGTACTACATTTTCATCTGGTACATTCATTTCCAATCAATATATTTCAGCTGTGATTTCCATTCATTCCATGCTGATTCGTATTCTGGAAATACTATCTCATTAAACGTTTTTGCACTTGTAATTTGCTCTTTTAGTTCTTCCCAAAATGTATTTAATGCAGGACGCTTAACACTTCTATCCTGCCCCGCAGAAGATACTCTATTTCCTACCTTCCTGTTTGTAAACAAACATACTCTTATTTTTTGATACTTATCTTTTTCTTTAATCCAGGATTTCGCAAGTTCCCCCAGCAGTGAATACTTGCTATTCTCATCCATTTTTGAATTATCAATTGAAACGAGGTCTCCAAATGTCAATGTATCATCGACTCTTGTATGCTTTACCTGAATAAACAACTTTTCTCCATTCACGTACATTACTACCACATCATCCAAGCCCAATTCTATATCAGCTTGTAGCTCTACGCATTTTATGTTGTTATCTGGATTAAGCATATCTATAATATACTGCTGTCCTACAGACCATTCATACCAATATGGATCTCCCATTCCAGGCTTTGTTTTCTCGGAATAATTCATTCCTTAATTCCCCTTTACAAAAAAGAATTATTTTAAATAATAAACAATCTAATTATCTGTCAAATCACCCATCAATTTCACAACCGCCTCACACACATCCTTAAATAGTATATCTGTCGCATAGTCAAAATCCTTTTGATAGTTATTCCATTGTCTCTGCATAATATCGCTATTTTCAACAGTATTCATAATTCTACGATAATCTTTAACCACTATTGATGAACCACGTTTCTCTGTTGTTGCACTTAATGCCTTTTTTAATCGCTCGATGTTTATATTGGAATATTGCAGCTTAGTCAATATGTATATATCATAATAGTCCCTTGGCCTTGTGTTCTGATCGCCTCTGGATATTACCGTTTCCAATTTCTCTGCCATTATTGTTTCTAAGTTATATGCAAGCACTAAAATACTTCTATTTTCTAAAAGAAGTTTGAACCGATATTCTATTTCTTTTGGAGTTATTCTATCACCTGTGGTAATGTCCAGTTTCAGGGGAACAGCCATGGGCGGATAATTTGCCAATAGCGATACACGATACCCTGTATATTCATCACCCTCTCGAATTTCTCCAATACTACGAAAACTAAACGACACATCATCATCCAATTCTATTCTACATATTTCTCCAAACATTTCCCGAATAGTCTGTTCATTTACAGGCAATCCTTTTATTGTTGCGTCCATATCCATGGTTGCTCTAGTATCAAGACCAACCATCGCTGCAATCAAAAATCCGCCCTTTAAGATAAAATTTTGCTGATATTTCGAAACAGATATTCGTTCCAATAACCTCTCTAACATAAAATTTTGCATTACGAGCTGTGCAGATATATGTTTTTCTTTTGCAAGATTTTTAATAATTGCCTTTAACTGCATTACATTTTTCACAACAGTACCTCCAGATATGATCTGAGTTTCATTTCAACCTTTAAAATTTTTGCCAATTCAGATAAAACAGGAATATTTTTATCCGAATTGGCTGTATAACGCTTGAAAGCTTCTGTTATTACCTGAATATCCACACAGCTATGAGGCTTTAAAATATCACAGAGCGTTCGCTCTGCACTATACGCTCTTACAACATTTCCACCCGGTGTAGTCGCTTCTGCTATTCCTAAATCATATATCTCTTTCTTACACTGCACACATCTAATATTCTCTTTCTTTGGGTTTGTCAAATTGTAATTCATCGGAAAAGTCATATGGTATTTGTTCGGTGTTCGATCTGTTAAATCCCATAGAAACAATGCTGTTTCGTGGGAATAAATTCCTCTTTTAAATCGATTCTGTAAATTAAAAATTTCATCATCCCAAACTTCTGGCAAAATGTAAATACCTCGGGAAGATTTCTCTATCATTCCCTTATCAACAAGATACTTAATATTCCCACGTGAAAACCCTGCTGCAACCACCATTGCAGTGGTAACTGTTCCATTATTCCCTTTTGCCATCTTAATAATCTCTTCAGTAGCTCCCACAATAATTCCCTACTTTCTATTATCTTTTATGCTTGTTATTATATGATTACATAGCGCAAAAGTCAATAGATATGTATTTTCTTAGTCAAATTGGGCAGACAATGTCTACCCAATTCGCAGTATAACCCAGTATATTATAGACTTCTACAAAATTATCAAATTCTTTCATCTTTTTCCATTTTGCCATTCAAGGCTCTTTCGAAAATGGTGTAGTAGTGGTATAGTAAGAATTGGGGTGTTTTACTACTGCGGTTATTCTATCATAGGTTTCGGGATTTGGGGGTAAGGAAATAAGTTTTTGCTTGCATCGCTACGCATAACAGTTTCTTAGGCCTGCTCATGCCAACATAGGCAAGCTTGCGGCTATAATCAAACAGATTTGAGCTCCCAATTTTACCCACACCATAATAGTGATAGGACGAAGGTTCAATCTCAAGATATAACCTCTTTTTATCATAAATATGACCCCTCCCAAGAATCCACATTTTACTCTAATTTAAGGACTATATTTTGTTCTTTTCCACCAATCAGTTATCTAAACTCCCCTCATTCAGCAGGAAATCATAGACGCTCATGACCAGCACCCCATCGTCATTGTAATACGGTGCAGGTGCATCTTTCATGATGATGATCTTCTTGAAGAAATCGCCGGTCAGCATCAGAGAGCGCTGCTCCTGTTCCATCTTTGCCTGATCCAGAATCGCATAGGCCGACTGGATATAATAACGCTTGGATCCTTTATTGCAAACAAAATCAATTTCCAACTGCTTGCGGATTCCGTGACCTTTTTCATTGGTTTTATTCAAAGTGATAACTCCCACATCCACATTGAAACCACGTATCTTCAGCTCATTGAAAATGATATTCTCCATAGCATGAGTTCCTTCCAGTTGACGGAAATTGAGACGGGCATTGCGTAATCCCAAATCGGTAAAGTAATATTTGACTGGTGTGTCAATATACTTCTTCCCTTTAATGTCATATCGGACAGCACTGTCGATCAGGAAAGAATCACAAAGATAGTCGATATACCTTTTGATGGTGGTGTTGCTGATGGTTTTCTGCTTGACACTTTTGAAGGTAGCCGACAACTTTGTCGGGTTTGTAAGCGAGCCGATAGCAGATGAGAGAATGTTCAGAAGTTCCTCTAATTCTGCCCGATTGCGTACATTATGTCTGCCTACAATATCCGAAATATAGGTCTCCTCAAACAGCGACTTGAGAAAATTAATCTTTTCTTCCGGACTTGAAATGTTCATGATAGGCGGTAGTCCACCGTAAAGCATATATTCATTCCAACCGTCCTGTTTCGTCCCCGAATAGACAGACATAAATTCAGCAAAACTGAGAGGATGCATATGAACTTCATCTCCCCGTCCCCGAAATTCGGTGATCACATCCTTGGACAAAAACCGGGCATTACTTCCTGTCACATATACATCCACATTTTTCATACGAATCAAGCTGTTTAATACAGATTCAAACTCTCCCAAAAGCTGCACCTCATCCAGTAGCACATAGTACATTCCATCATCTTTAATCATCTCCTTGAGATAGGGATACAGAACATCCGGATCACGAAAACGCTTATTCTCAAAGGAATCAAATGCAATTTCAATAATGTGTTCTTTATCCACTCCTTCTGCCAATAGATGATCCTTGAAGAGGTTGAACAATAGGTAGGACTTTCCACAGCGACGTATACCGGTCACCACCTTGATAAGTCCATTGTGCTTTTTATTGATGAGCTTATTCAAATAGATGTCTCTCTTAATTTCCATATCATAATCCCTCTTTCTACTGAAAGTTTTTGCGAGTTATCGCAAAATTCTTCAGTAGTATTATACCCCGTTTAGACTGATTTTACAACTCCTAATAAAAATTTTTGCGAGTTATCGCAATTTCATTCAGTAGAATCTGTCAAAGAAACATTCCAAACCAAAACTGCAACACTTTAAACCTGACACCAGTATCAACACCTATTTTGTAAACTTATCCCACTACAATCCTCCATACAAAAACGGAAGATACCCGCATAGCAAACAAACATTATTTTTATATTCATAATTTTTATCCCTTAAATGCCACGTTTTGCCGCAATTTGCCCCCAACGACACTATGCCATAGAATAAAATGTAATTGAATCGTAGTCAAAACGGTGTAAACACCATTTCCGCTGTCGCAATTTGCACCGTTTTGACACGATTTGCGTTGGCTATGCATTTTTGCCGATCGGTTTGCCGTGGCACAGGAAAAGCACTTTTATCATAATCTCTATATCCCTCCATAAGTCTGCAAACCCTTGATTTTACTGGATTTTTAGAGATTTTTACAAATATTGCCGTAGCAAACAAAGAGTATTTTAATTCGATTTTCGCCCTTGGAACACTTGAGCTTTATCCCGTATTTACTGGATCCTTTATTTATAACAACCTCCGAAATCTAATATTATCAACAGTGATGCATATGTGTCGTTCATCTTGACCATTGGCTGGCTCTGCTATTTTCATAGTGTTTTTTTCACAATCGGATAGGGGAGATTTGACCCTCCCCTTCCACACCACGT
>DVHN01000012.1 GCA_018712075.1 Candidatus Fimimorpha faecalis | reverse complement strand
CACCAGTTATATATCCAGCGCCGAACTGGCGCACACCTCCTTATAGGATCATTATACCATGTAGAAGGAAAACACCGCTTAATTTGGGGGTTGATAAAGGGAACATTTTTATAAAGAAAAACAGAAAAGATAAATAAAATATAGATAACTGTAGACAAAGCCCCGGTGTATGCCAGGGGCTTTGTCTACAATCTGGCTTATATTATATAAGTTTCTTCTTCCACAATCCCGAAAAATAAAATGCAGAACTAAATGCAGTATCTATTATCACATATGTTAATGCAGAAAATGCCAGAACAATCATACTTTCCACACAACCTATATGTAATAAGATATACATAACTATAATCTCTACCCCACTTGCTATAACACTCGAGAATAACAAATATCTTGTATGAGCTGTTCCTATAATAAAGCCATTTAGCATCATTCTAACAGGCATTAATATATAAGCAAATCCTGCAACACTCAGATATTGAACAGCTACTTGAATGACATTTTCGTTATTTATAAAAATGCCACAGAAAAACTCTGGTATTCCAAACGTAATTAGTATAATTAACCCTATTGGAAATATTGACAATTTAATACCATTTTTTAGAATTACATGAATCTGACTCAGCTCCTTTCTTCCTACAGACTGTCCAACTAAAATAGTAATTACTGTTTGCAATGATTGACTTATTACTAAAAATACTTGTTCCCATTTAATCGCTACTCCATAAGCTGCGTTTCCTATTATCCCTGCTTTATTAGAAATAGATGTTTCTAAAGAAATGACCAGTGCAATAATACACTGCTCCAACATAATAGGTACACCAATTTGTAAAACTCTTTTCAAATGAACTTTTCTGATTCTCAAATATCTTTTATCAAGCTTTAATATGCTATATTTTTTTCGAACTAATACAATTGAAAGAACTAATACCACCATTTTGGCTATTAAATTAGCTACTGCTACTCCAGCCGTACCAAATCCATTCAAAATAAATATTGGTACACTTCCAATATTAAGTATTGTTTCTATCCCCACAAAAATTAATGGCAATTTAACATTTCCTAAAGCTCTAACGGATTCACTGATTAAAAGTAATACAAAATTAACCACAAACCCAATTACATATAACAATAAATAAATTTTTGTATCTCCAAAAATATGTTTAGGTGTACCTAATAGCCTCAGAAAAGCTTCTGAAAAAGCTATGACTATCCACATAATTAATATTCCTAGTATAAAAGAAAACAGATACCCAAAACCCATTATATGTTTTATGCTTTCACTGTCTTTTGATCCATAATATTGGGAAACTATAACAGAAATAGCACTAACAAAAGCACTAATAACTGCTGATAATATGACTGTCATAGGATAACAGTTTGTAATAACTGCAATTCCATTTTCTCCAATTAATTTGCCAATCCATATACTATTTATTATATAAGTTAATACATTTAGCGTATTTGTTAAAATCAGTGGAAATAAAAGGCTAATCATTTTATTTATTAAACTATTTTTTACTTTCATTAAGCACTCCTATCCGCTTTATTGCTATATATTTTAAGTTTCTTGAAACACTTTTCTCCCTGTATTACACTACCACTGAACACTTCATATTCTTTGTAGATGGCATTTTTATATTATAAAAAGCACAATAGTTATACTCAAAAATTGATGGAAGATTACTTTCTTTTAAAATACTATCTACTTTTGCAGTAGAGCCCTGAAATCGTGGATTAATTTCTATAAAATAAAGTTCATTGTCAACAGCAATAAAATCTATTCCAAGTACTCCTCTATAACCTAATTTCTGTATTTTTTTGCACAACTTTAAAGAGTATTCTTCTAATTTTCTCTTGATTTCTTTTGGTATTTCAACCTCAAATTCTGAACCAATATACTCAATCAATTCTGTTTTTTCCAGTATTTGTTGAGATGGCGCTAAAATTTCAATTTTTTCCGAAAAAATTATGCAATGAATATTATAAGATATATTATTTCTTTGATATATTGAAATAGAATAATAATCTTCTCTTTCGAGTATCAAATCAATTTTCTCATAAGTATTTTCATTATACAAAAAAGTTTTAGAACCTCCACTTCCTATTGGATGCTGAATTACAAATTCAGAGGCTAGCAAGCTTAATTTTTTATAACTGATATCCTTTCCTTTGATATTATCATATTTTAACATTGGAACTACTGATTTCATTAAATTCCGAGTTTCAATTTTGTTGTCCAATATTCTTAATAATTGTTCTTCATTCTTGCAAATCAAATGTACATTACTAGGTAAAATACATTTCGAAACAATTTGAGGATTATGAGCCATGATTTCTACTTCGTCCGTTATGTTAGCAATAGCTTTATTATATATTTCTATCTCTAGCGGATTATTATCTGGATTCCAATACTCAAACACCACCTCTTTAGCATATGAAATATTGCTATCTCTATTTTCTCCAAAAAGTGTAATTGATCCATCAAAAAAATTACTATTTTTTATAGTTTCATACTTAGGCCCTATAAAAATACGTTTCATAAAAATCTCCATTCCGCCGCCTTTCAGTTGACGGCACAAATAGTAATGAAAGTCTTTCAATTTTCCACACTACTGATAGAATAGTTTTTAAAGAAGCTATACTACAAAGCACAGGAAGAGAAGTTGCAAAGACTTTCTTCGGTTTTAGACAGCATAAAAATCAGTGTAAGTTTTATCTTTCAAGCACAAATAAGTGGCCCTTTAAGATCGCACAGTAAGAATAGTTATAACTTCTCTGTTAAATGTGTGATGAAACAGTCAATAGCTTCTTTATCTTACTTTGAAAGGAGTTTTTGTCCATGAAAGTTGTTTGCTAAACCTGTTGTGGTGTCGATGTTCACAAATCTTTTCTCGTTGCCACAATCATCAAAACTACTTCTGGAATTCAGCCTTCCCATCAGAAGAAGCGTTTCTCCACTTTTAACAATCCTATCTTGCAGTTCAAAGAATGGCTTTTACAAAATCAATGCTGTGATGTCTGCATGGAATCTACCGGTAAATACTGGGTTCCTGTCTTTAATCTTTTAGAAAATGATATTAGTGTCACCATTGCTAATCCCAAATAGGTAAAAGTTGTAAAAGTCAGCAAAGAAGATCCAAAAGATTCCAAATAGGTAGGGGATTTATTCCGATTAGGTCTGGTTCCGGGAAGTTATATCCCTTGTAAACCAATACATATCCTGCGTGAATTCACAAAATGCCGTTACAAACTCACTTCCTGCCGTTCCAGCGAAAAGAACAGGTATCAAAATGCGAATACTGTCTGTAATATCGCATTAAATTCAGTTGTTTCCAATATCCTCGGAAAATCAGCCACTTCTATTATTGATTACTCAATCTAGTAATCTGACAATTCAACAAACCACAAAAAACAGATTCCATACATCTCCGTTCTCCAAAAAAATCTGACAATTTCATCGAATCCATCGAAAGCTATCAGATGACTGATTTTCCTCAAAATATCGTATGCGCTTCGTCCGCGCACATATGGATTATATTACATCTACGATAAATGAATAGACGCTATGCTTGATTCCTTGATTGCACCTTATGAAAATGCTGTCCAGTTACTGTGTACCATTCCAGGTGTTGACCGTAACAGTGCAATCACTGTTATCTTCGAAATTGATATCAATATGGCTTCGTTTTCCAGTTCCAAACGCTTATGCTGTTGGGTGTGATTAACTTCTGGCAACAATGAATCCGCTGGTAAGAGGAAATCTGTCAGAATAACACGTGCCAGTGTCTATCTCAAACCTGCATTGGCACAAGTTTCCCACGCAACCGTGAAATCTGATATATCTCCTTACTACAAGCAGAAATACAAACGCATTATGAAACGCCGTGGTAAAAAACGAGCCATCATTGCAATCACCCGGATGATCCTTACTGCCATTTATCAGATACTATCTACTGTTGAAGTATGGAATCCGACTGATTTATACAAGCTTGATATGCCTAAACCTTTAAAAAAAAGCAAAAGAAAAAGGCAATCAAGCAGGCTAATAAACTACTTATCCGCGAGGGAATCATTTTGGAATCCCAACTGGCTTCTTAACCAACTAAAACAATACTTTTTCAAAGGCTGCCATAAGACAGCTTGTTAAAGTGTGCCATTTGTTGGCTGTCCTCTACTTTCTTTCACAGTATTACTCCTCTTAAAACTATAAAGTGTTATGGCTACATGGTACGCATAAAGGTCCCATTTTCACCCCATACCTTTCACAAATTTCTTCACTGTTAGCTTTTGCCTCAATAAATAATTCTGCCGATGGATTTCCTGTTGCTTCACCATATGGGAATAATGGCGATAACACTGGATTACAACCTATTTTTGCAAGTTTTTCTACTCCTTTTAACGTTTCTTCCAATGGTTCTAATCCTACAATTAACAATGATCGTACTTTATCTTGTCCGAATATTTTAACAGCAAGTTCTATAAACTTTAGATAATTTTCTTGTCCTATAGCCGCCTTCTCAGGACAATAATATGCAAGTAATTCAGGATTGTTTAATTCAATATTTACAGAAAGTCCGTAAATTCCTATATCTTTTAAGTAATATAAATATTTCTCATATTCGTTTGATGCCGTATAGCTTTCGAAACCTCTTGGCGGTGTCATTAAATCTATCGGTAAATTAACATATTTCTGGCAAAAAAATTTATACATCTCGGTAAGCTTTCTAAGATCTTGTCCGTTTTTAGCATTACCACTTGACAAAAGCGCATGCCGTATATTACTTTGCGATAGTGCAATTTTCAAAGCTTCATCTAATCCTTCCAAGCAATTAAATTCATACTTAAACTCTCTAGCATTACAAAATTTACATGTATTTGAACAACCACTTAAGAGTTGTATACGTACTCTATCCGTATATGTATTAACATAACAAGTTATTGTTTTTCCTTGAATAACTATTTCATCTTTCATATATTCCGGAGGAGTAATTACATCTGTTAAAATTCTTCGACCTTCACCATCTACTATAACAAGTTTTCCATCCATTGTATCCAATTCAAAATTAGAATTCTCATCAGAACCTACAGTTGCATACTGATTACCAAATACTAAAGTAACACCTGAACAAGTTATGTAATCATCCATTAACCAAATCTCTGATTTTTTATCCAGCATTTTTTTTGCATCTTTTGATATTTTTATTCCTTCACTAAGCAAATGTGCTTTTACTATAAAATTCCTATCCATATTTAAATTCTCCTTATATATTTTTCTCTTAGGCATTTGATAAATGCCTAACCCCATTGATTTTATTGTTTTTTTACTCGATTTATATAAATTTTATCTCCACAGGTATAAAATATAGGTAACGACACTATTCATCATACAACCCATTTAGGAGAAAATTTATAACTATTAAATACTATCGGATTCTTTTAAGTGACATTTTCTCCTTATATAGCGAAATTTTTCCACATTCACCACTAAAAAATTTTATCAATTACCTATATTTTTCTCTATTTTTATTTAAAGTATATCTATTACTCTTTGTGGTATTTCCCTTGAATCTTCAACCTTAAAGCAATCTTTCCAAATATTATAACAATGAGGACATTCTTCTATACCATCTAATTCCTTAACGTCATAAGTCATATTAAATCTTTTAATATGTTCCACAAATTCAGATGTACATACATTACAATTAGATGAAGTTTCATGTGGAAAAATTTCATTTCTACCTGCAAACCCTTCACCTTGACTTCCACTTAAAACTTGCTCATCAAAATAACCTCCTATTCTTATATCTAATTTTTCTACATTTTCTCTATCATATATTCCATGAATAATCTCTCTCAAACTCCAAAGCCAGGGTACTCTATAATAGCCTATTTGATGTAAATGATTTATCAACGAATACTCTTGTAAAGATGTTGGCTCAATAGATACTGCATCAAATCCCATTTCAAAACAATCGATACTTGTTTGTATTGCATCTTCAACTGATTCTTTTTCTGTAAGATAGCATGGTTTAAAATTTACATAAGCAAGGGCTTTGTACTCAAATTCATGCAAAATACTTACTGCTGCTTTTATTACACCTATATCTTTACACCCTTTATTATGACACAACTCTCTAATAGTAATATTAGTTGACTCTACTCCAATGCCAACTTCTACAATACCCGCATAACACTCTTTTATTACTGATAATGCCTCTTTTGTCACATACTCTCCTCTTGATTCAATAATAACTTTTCTTATTTTTTTATATTTATTTAAAGTAGAAAAAATATATTTTAATGCTTCAAAAGAAATCTCATTTGGATTCAATAAACTTCCTAAATTGTAAATGCATACAATTGGATAATCATTCAAATCAAAGCTATGTGTTTCTCCAAAACAGGAACTGTTTAACACAGAATTCCACTGGTTAATATAGTTTGTATCGTTAATTTTATCTCCAATCAAAGTTCCGTTAAAATGTGAACACATGGAGCAACCCCCAGTCTTTTTATAATGTTCACAACCATTTGCTCTTAAAACAATCATTGCTCTATCCACAATCGTTCCATTTAAATAGAATTTATTGACCTCCACCTCGGCAGGAACATCTTTATTAAAATATTTATGTGGAACTTGCTTTCTCAGTTCATTAATTTTATTTTTAATTAATTCTGTTGCTATTAAATACTTATCCATATTTCTCCTCTTATTTTTTAAAAATGTTCTCTAAGAACCGGCTTAAATTTTACTGTATTCTGAATAAAGTTATCTGTAAACTCTATTGTAATTTTCATACCACGACTCACTAATTGGTAAACTGACTCTTTCATAGCATCAAGATCTTTTTGAAGGAGCTCATAAACTCCTTTTTGTAAATATATTTTCAATTCATTTTCTGATATCTGATGAAATTGATATTTCATTCCCATAACTGAAATTCTATTTTTTAAAAACCAGTTGTATGCAATGTCCATAAAGGCACTTGCTGGAATCATTTTTCCTTCTGATAGAATACAATCCATTTCTCTACCTTGAATTTCCGTAATTATGCGCCCATTACAACCACAATTGCACGTTTTCGAAATATTTATAGTTGCTATATCACTCTGCCAATATCTGATAATAGGAGTTGCTTTATTCAATAGATTAGTTCCTACTACCATTCCTTCTCCATTCTCAATTTTTTTCTTAGTATTTCTATCTAAAATTTCAATATAGCAAGCATCCTCTTCTATGTGATAACATCCTTCCTTACATTCCAAAGCAATTCTAGTCAATTCTTCACTGCTATACTCATCTACTACCTTTACTCCCAATTCTTTCGCCATTGTATCTCTAATTTTTTTACTAGATTGTTCTGAATGAACAATTACATATTCAACCCCATAATCACAAAGCTTTACTCCCACTTCGCAAAATTTTTGCAGATATGTTGGATATGTAGACACAATTAATGGTTTTAATTTTTTCATATATTCCAATGCTTCTTTTACATCTGTTGTTGTAGGTAAAAAATCTTGTTGGTAATATCCATCTATATCTTTAATCCACCACGGGCATGTATAAATGAATAACACCTTATCTTCTTTTTTATATTTGAATTCTGATTGTCGGAAGAATTGTCTTATTCCCTGCAATGTATCAGTATATATCGCATCTAAATCAAGGGCAATCGTTACGAATTTTGCGCTTGATCCTGAACTTCTTGTTGAATATTTAAAATCCCCTATGTTTTTTACAATTTTATCTGGAAATCCTTCAATTAATTCCTCTTTGTATAAAATCGGCAATTTTTCAAAATCTTCAAAAGATTGTATATCTCCTATTTTATATCCTATTTTTGAATATTTTTCTTTGTACAAAGGGATATTAGTATATGCATAATCCACTAATTCACTTAATTTTTTTAACTGATATGTCTTTATCTCTTCTTCCGTTTTTTCTGGAAAATAAACAATATTTTTCAAATTCTTATCAATTTTTTCCTTTAAAACTGAAGTATGGTCAATCTGCATAAATTCCTTCTGTCCCTGTTCCCATAGCTTATTATATTCATAATCTTTCATTTTTATAATCCGCCTTTCTGCGAAAGGCACCAATGCGACATGAAACACGTTTGCTAACTTTCGCTTTCTTAATCTATCTTCCTTCTGATATTATTTTCCTATAAGACTGACACACTACAGAACACGTAGAGTGAGTGGCGAAGCAGTATAGCTGCGCCCTCGTATTTTTATTTGTTGTCAGTCATCCGTTAAGACTTCGCTGGTTTGCACATAACTATAACTCGTAAACTTACCTCTTCCAAAGTCAACTCGATTTTGCCAGATGACCTGTCATTGTCAGTTATATATCCACAAAACGTGGAGCTTTGCCTGTATCGGTATTACTAAGTTCAACAATCGCCGGCGTATAAGTAAGCTCACTTTTCTTCCTTTACCACAGATTTAAAACCATATACATCAGAAGGCTTTCTTGAGTCACGTCTTGTGAACGAATCAAAAGTATTGCCCACTTTACAGGCACTTAATCTTTTAAAACAACGAGCCTATACTATCAAAGATGATGCTGTTCCCGTATCTGATTAGGTGCTGTGTCTATATTTACTTTTTAAAACCACCTCATAAGATGGTTTATATGCTATGTCCGTTGTTTCTTGCTTGTTTTCCACTTATTTGTTTCAAACTTATTTTTCCAAATCTCCTCTACAATTTCTAAATTTACAAATTGCAAAATCAAATGTATCTTATTCAAACTATAAATGGGTATATCTTTCTTAATGCTCTGACTCTGCTCATTTATAATTTAAAATTTATACTTTTCTATTTTATCCAACTATTACTTTATATTGTTCAGCATACACTTTCATTTCATCTTTGATAGCATCTCGGTCTTTACCTACAAATATAAATGAACCAAGTGAACTGTCATAATGTACAAAGTCTTCAGTTGCCCTATCCCCGATTTTGGGAATACTACTTGAATATAAATATTGAGGGGTATATTGAGGTAATATAATTTTCTTAATATATTTATCCTTTTCAAATTCAAATTCACGAGGAAAATTCAACCATCCAAAAATAGCTTCAGTATTTTTTCCAAATTTAGGTTTTATTCCAAGCTGACATTTAATATGTTCGTTAGCCAAATCAACTCCTGTAGCAGCTTTAATAGCTGGAACAATTTCGGCTCCACCTGGCCGCATACCAATCTCTAAAAATACAAATTCCCCATTATAATAAAATGCCTCTAAATGAAAAACTCCATTGGGTATTACTAAATCTCTATGTATCTTTTCTGCAAATGATTGTGCTTGTCTTTGCTGGATGTCTGTCGCTTTAATTGAACCTAGCAGTTTTCCTTGTGCATATTCGAAACAAGATCCTATATACTGTGAAGCTACACAAAAAATAATTTTTTCTTCAAATACAATACCATCAATATGATATACATCACCATTTATATATTGTTCTATTTCATAATCGTCCATTGTATCAATTGATGCCCTAGAATAATCTACATGCTTATCATTCATCTCATTCAACAGGCTCTTTTTATCAGTAATCAATTTTACTCCTTTACTAGCCGCAAATGTACGAGGTTTTATGATAACAGGATACTCAACTGTATTATTTTTTACATCTTCTAATGTGTAAAGAATAGGCTTATTTATATCATTTCCTAATTTCTGTTTCATAGTTACCTTGTCTCTAAACTTATGCTCATCATCTAAAGTCAATCCTGAAAGCTTAAGCTTTTCATTTATTAACGCAAGAATAGTTACTGCATATTCGTCAGTTTGTAATGAATAATCAAATTCCGGCCAATTATTTACACCATTATAGATTTTATTCATTTCCTCATCATTAGTCGAATCACTTGTAAAAATATAATTTTTAAATTTTATATTATCAGGCATACTACTACCATAGTTTTCATTTACAATGTAAAACTCCCATTCTTCTTTTGGATCCTTTGCTCTTAGTATTTTTTCTAAATTCTTTAAGACACTTTCTAATCTTTGATAGCCTAAAGTTGATACTACAAATATTTTTTTCATATTTTTTACCATTCCTTTCGCTTCGCTCAAGGCACAAACAAGTCATGAAAAAAGTTGTGTTCCTCCATTTATAATCCTTATAAGGAATGGCAATATACTACAGAGCACGGAAGGAGGAGTGGCGAATTTATTTCGACCCCGCATATTTATATGTGCCGTCATCCTTTCAAGCACAAACAAGTGGGACTTTGAGCCCGGACTCTTATCATTGGTAATAAACCATGTTTATTCCCTCGCAGGATGACAGTCACTGTTGCTATTCCTTTTTCTTAAGGTGGTGATACTTATGATGAAGTTAAAATACTCCATCTGCTGTGGACTTGATGTCCACAAAAATGTTATCGTTGTAACCATCGTAATCACTAACAAAGATGGAATATCCGAATACAAACAAAAATCTTTTTCAACCATCAACTCGGATATCCAAAAGTTTCACAACTGGCTCATCGAGAATAATTGCTATCATGTTTGTATGGAATCCACTGGTAAGTATTGGATTCCTATTTTTAATTATCTCGAAAGCGACATTGATGTCTGCCTCACACATCCCAAATATGTCAAAGCCATCAATGGTAAGAAAACGGACAAAAAGGATTCCAAATGGATCGCCGACCTCTACAAATTTGACCTTGTCAGATGTTCTTTTATTCCTCCGAAGGATTTCCGACAGCTCAGAGAGCTTGCCAGATACCGCTTCAAACTGGTCTGCATGAAATCTTCTGAAAAGAACCGCATCCAAAACTGTATGACCGTTTCCAATGTCGGCATTGCCAGTGTGCTCTCTGACCCTTTCGGCAAGACCGCAACTGCTATCATGTCTTATCTGTTGGAACATACCGCTGATTCCATGGATGAAAAAGCTGTCCGCAAACTCATAAAAAAGGGAGCGAAAGCCAAGTCTGATGAAATCATCGAAGCCATCAGAGGCTACAATATTGAAACAGACCAGGCGAAAAAGCTTGAACTTGCCCGCGGGCATCTGGAATATCTTGACGATATGATCACCCAGACCGAAGTGGAACTCTATGTCCGCATCAAGCCTTATTATGAGTTTGTGGAATTTGTCAGTACCATGCCCGGAATGACGGAGTTAAGCTCCACCATTGTTCTCGCAGAAACCGGCGTTGACATGAACATTTTTGATGATGCAAAACATCTATGTTCCTGGTGTGGGCTTTCGCCTGCCAGCAACGAATCCGCCGGGAAGAAAAAGTCTGTCCGGATTGGCAAAGCAGGTGATTACCTGAAACCAATGATGATACAGTGTGCCCTTGCCGCAGTCAAGAACAAAAAACAGCCTTATTTTGCAATCAAATATGGGCGGATCAAAAAACGCCGTGGTCACAAAAAAGCAATCATTGCCATCGCAAGAATGATGATGGTCTGTATTTACCACATGGTATCTGAAAAGAAATCATTTAACCCTACTGACTATGAGGAATTGATGGATCCTCGGAACCATGTAGAACGAGTTGTTCTGAATGAAACCAATGTTTTTGCTTACCTTGAAAGCCTTGGTTATGATAGTTCTAAGTTAGTGAAACGCAACGATAGCTAACTCTTTTTTATATACTTGTAAAAATGGGGTTTTTAAGAACCCTTATATAAGTGCGTCCAAAAATCCACTTTATTTTTCACTCTTGCTTCCTTTCTTTCATTTTAACGCTAAGTATTAAAAACTTTTAATATTCTCTACTACTAATATTTTTATAATTTCTAACTTGTGCTATTGGAATCCATTATACCAATTTATCTACAGTTTTAACGGTTCATGTAATTAATCTGAAGTATCATGTAATTATTTCTTTCAATTTCATAGAAAATCATATATAATATAATCATGTAAAAAATTATTTTATTATTTGAGGTGACAAAATGATTTTTAGACTCGCTACCAAACAAGACTTGTTTCAAATTAAAAATATGTATTTAAACATCGTAAATAAAATGACAGAAAATAATATTTTCATTTGGGATTCTACTTATCCCTGTGAATTTTTAGAAAATGATATTGATAACCATGCACTATATATTCTACTAAAAGGTTCTGAAATTCTAGCTGCTTTTTCTTTATATAACTCTAATTTAGGAGCAAAATCTATTCAATGGAGTACTAATTCTAATAAAGTGTTTTATCTTGATCGTTTGGGGGTAAATATCTCATACTCAAGAGCCGGAATTGGCAGTCTAATGTTATTAAAAGCACAAGAAACTGCACGCAATATGGGAGCAGAATATTTAAGATTATTTGTTGTCACCAATAATACTCCTGCTATCTGTTTGTATTCTAAAAATGGATTTACACGTGCAAAAGGCATTTACCATGAAATAATTGATTCTCAATGTACATTTCTTGAATATGGTTATGAAATCAAACTTTAATAACTTTCCCATTAAAGTTATCCTGAATTCCTGATAAGCAAGAGCAAGTTTCGCCTGCGTAACTCAAAACCCACTTCGTGGTTTTGACTTCCCCGGCAAACTTGATGGGGATTCCGCTCCCCATTCCCTCGGTTCTGGCTGCCATAGCCTCCGACTATGCCAGTAGCTCCTATGTAAAATAGTCGCAGCGTGATTCCTGAAATTATAACCCCCTAAAAGGGCTTTTTACCTGCCCTGTCTAAAGACATACTGAAGAATTGACAGCCACACTTCCTCCTCTGGCTTGTCCTAAAGGACCTTTCTATATGCCTTCTTCCTCTTGCTTTCCCCCTTTCAAGGGGCTAACTTTTGCTTCTCTTTCTGGCTTCCTCTTAAGAGGATTCCCTTTTGCCTTTCTTTCCGGCTGAAATGCTATAATAAAGTTGTAACGAAAGTGGCTAATAAGATATACTAAAAACAATGAGAAAAGAGGTTCTTATCATGCCACAAAATTACACACCAGAGTTTAAAAAGAAGATTGTCCGTCTCCATTTGGAGGAGGGACGCACCTATAAAAGTATCACTGCAGAGTATGGCGTATCAAAAGCCAGCATCTCCAAGTGGTGCCGTGAATTCAGCGGAGAATGCCAGACAAGCCCGGAAATAAAAGAAGAATACGATTATATGAAAGAAATGCTCAAGCTCCGGAAAGAGAATGAAGAGCTTCGCAAGGAGAATCTCTTCTTAAAAAAAGCAGCGGCATTCTTTGCAAAAGAAATCGATTAGAGGCTTATCGGTTTATCGAAAAATATCACAAAGATTTTGGGCTTCGCTGGCTGCTGCGTCGGTTGGATATTTGCCCGAATGCTTACTATAACTACCGGAAACACCGGAAGGCGAATTACTATACTCAAAAATCCAAGGTACAAGCGCAGATCCGAGAGATTTACCACGAGCACAATGGTGTAGACGGATACCGAAGCATGACCGTTTATCTGGCTCGCAAAGGCTTCCACTACAGTCCGATAACCATCCATAAGTATATGAATCAAGAGATGGGGCTGTATGCGATTGTACGTCCTAAAAAACCAGAATATATACACAGGAAGCCGCACAAGGTATTTGAGAATAAGCTGGCTCAAAATTTCACTGCTGAGCGGGCAAATCAAAAATGGTGTACAGATTTCACCTACCTATTCCTGAAAAATGGGGAGGTACGTTATAACTGCAGTATCCTTGAT
>DVHN01000157.1 GCA_018712075.1 Candidatus Fimimorpha faecalis | reverse complement strand
TAAAAATGGCTATTTATCAACTGTTTGTTGTGACATAGCCTTAGCATTATTTGTAATGGTAGCAATTTGTATATCGGTTGTTCCCTATTCTACGGCGTATGCTGCAACGACAGAAAGCATATCTCTCAATGCGAAAGTTTTTGTCAGTCTTTCGGGAACAACAGAGAAGTCATATTCAATCACTTTGCCGGATACCTTGTTTTATGTTGTTGAAACAACCGGCTCAAAAGATACATATCTTACAGTTGAAGGACTTAGTAGTGGAACTTTAACGGATGACGATTCTGGTTCTGGGCTAAATGCTTGTATTGGATTTAGAGGTGAAAATAAGAATATCACCATTAAACTTCGAGGATATTCTGCATCGATAACTGGAAACACAACATTGCAAATTAGAAAACAGCAAGCTGCTATGTTTGGATTCCAATATCCTTCTGGAAAGTCAAAAACCAAAGATTCAGGCGATATAAATACTGCTCCTGATCTAGAAAAGCCAGCTTCAGTATTACAGTCTATGTATAACATAAAAAAATACAACTCGTCAACTACAAGTGGCTCAACGATGTCAAATAACGACGAACGAAGTATTCCTACTTACAATAGTGAAGTCCTCTTTTTTTCAGGACATGGTTATTATAGTGATGATGGGAGTGGTAATAAAACATACGGATTCGGTGTTTCTTTTCCGTCAGGCGGTTTTAGGATCAACCAAATTTTAGATATGTCCAACACAAAAATTGCTGTATGGGCTGCTTGCTATTCGGCAAATCAAAATAATGCCTATAATTCTTCAATGGTTCATAAGTCGGTGGAGAAAGGCGCGAAGGCTGCAATTGGTTGGGTGGACGCGACGGGAGTATCTTCATCAAAAAAATTTACCGATGCATTTTTTAAGGCTTTATCAGAGGGCAAAACGGTTGCGGAAGCGGCTAAAAAGGGAAAGTCAAAAGTTTTTTGGCCTTGGGATTCCGTTAGGAAATATACATTAGTTGGTAATGGGAATACGGTAATCAATACGGCAAAAGCGACCCGTAATGCGCAGGTTTTATTGGATGTTGAGCTTAAGGACGAATTCTTGCAAAGAATTCAAACTGGAAATTGGACACAAGTTTTTGATTCGAATGATCAAATTAGATATTACAAAACCATTAATGATTGTTTGACTAATGATTTTTATGAAGTGGATTTCGATTCTAATCAAGAAATCGTGTCTGTCACTCATTCGGGTACCTATATTAATGATGAACCTATATTGTCTGATGTTATGAGTTCAACCATTTCGAATAATAAATGCACTCAGTTGGATAATGTCGATTCGGATGAATTAATTAAATATGAATCTCATAGGGTATATGTTTCATTCGGCACAGAAATTGTTCCAGTGCTTATAGAATACAACACTCTAGGTGATTCGAGTGGCAGAGTTTATCTTGATACAGTATGTACCAATTTGAACGATGGAACTCTAATTGACTATGAGGATATTTGCTGAAATGGGATTTAAGCTTAGGCAAAGAAAAAAGACCATAATATTGTTTATTATTCTCGCCATTCTTTTGTTGATTAGTGTGCTTATGTGCTATTTTTTCATACCTCGTTCTTTAACAAGGATTGTTCCTACGGAGAGTATCGTCAGTATTTATTATGAATATGACGATCTTGATGAAGCAAAACAGGTATTATTGACAGAACAGGAACAGCAGGAGTTAAGGGATGATTTATCAAAAATGAAGTATCAACCTAAATATGGAATACCAGACAAGTCCGTTCCATATAGATGGCTATGTATATCATATTATGATGGCACTATTATAAAGATTGATGGGCGCAGAGTAAAAAAGAACAAAGATGGCATGCTAAATATATATAGGATAAATCTCATAGGTAACGGTAATTTATTTAGATTTTTTCCTAATGTAGTGTGATAGTGGAGAAACCTAATTGACTACGAAGGTTGTTATATGGTAACGAGGAAAGAGGATACGCCGCAAAGACGCGCTAATCGCAAGTACGAAGAAAAGAATAAAGATAAGCGCCGAGAGCAAAGCGGCAATTTTCAAACGATGATACCGAGAGAACTTTTCGATGAAATAAACGCTTTCCTGAAAGAAAACAGAATGACAAAAGTTGATTTCATCCGAGATGGATATGAAGCCTTAAAGCACAAATCCGATAACGAATCCAAGTAAAGTTCTATGGAGGAAATAAATGAAGTATAAAGATAAGTGGATTAGCAATGCGACTGATGAGGAATTAAGTGCTGAACGAGAAAAGGTTCGTCAGGATTGTTGCAATCCGAATTTTGATGATAATTATCGAGAAGAATGTCATACAACGTTGGGCAGATTTGACAGAGAAATGAGTAAAAGGGCTTGGGGAAACGAAGAACCGCAAGCACCGAGCATTCATCGTGAACACGGATGGCACTTGCCTAATGATGACGATTGAATTTTCAATGAGATAACTGTTTTTAACTGAATATAATAAGAAAAACGCAGAACGGCGCAGTCAAAAATGATTGCGTCGTTTTTCTATCCCTACGGAGCGAATAGGAACATTAAAATCTTCATCGGTTCGGACGATCCCGACACGCGCAGAGAATTTTCAGAACTATGCGGTCAGAAGAAGGTCAAAAACTTTTCGGTCAATACAAGCGCGGAA
>DVHN01000156.1 GCA_018712075.1 Candidatus Fimimorpha faecalis | reverse complement strand
GTAATTTAGTTTTTATTTCAGAACTATATTTTTTAGAAATTGGAATAGATTCTCCTTTGCTTAATTGAATGAAATTTTTTTCTGTTTTTATCCAAACTATTTTTATATTTCAAAAGCAATAAAGCGAGTGGTTCTAAACAATCCCACTCGCTCCATATTATCCATTGATTTATGCTGATTTCCTTTCAATCTGAATTATCTTTCCATGATCCATATAGAATACCTGATCACATAGCAAACGAATATCTTCTTTTGTATGACTGGCAATAATAATCAGTTTTCCTTCTTTCTTTAACTTTAATAATAAAGATCGAATTTCTTCGACTCCTTCATTATCCAGTCCATTCATCGGTTCATCTAATAATAAAATTTTTGGATTTTCCATTAATGCCTGTGCTAATCCCAGCCGTTGACGCATCCCAAGCGAATACTTTCCTACATGTTTTTTACTATCTGGATCTAATCCCACCATTTGAATTGCCTGTTTTATTTCTTTTTTTCCTATTTTATTTTGAATCATCGCCAGCAACTGTAGATTTTTAAATCCTGAATAATTTGGTAGGAATCCTGGATTCTCGATAATAATTCCTATATCATCTGGGATATCAATTTCTTTTCCTACTATTTTATTATTTACAAAAATTGTACCTGATGTTGGCAATACAAAACCACAGATGCATTTCATTAGCATCGTCTTTCCTGATCCATTTCTTCCAACGAATCCGTAAATATTTCCCTCTTTTAGCTCCATGTTAATATCATCTAAAACAACAGTATCGCCAAATTGTTTTCGTATATTCTCAATCCGAATCATTCACTCACCCCTTTCTCTACTGCATGGACAGCACATCAATTTGTTTTTTTCTGCTAACCATTCCGATTATAATTGTTAAAATCAAAATCAAAACCGTTGGCATTACAAACGCATACCACATTGGTATAATCTGCAAGCCATCTGGAATATTCCAAATACTCATAGTAGACCAATTGACTGGAGAAAACCAATATATCCATTCATTTGCACTTCCAAATCCAATCCAATTTACAACTGCGTCTAGAACAACGAAAAACACTGCCACTATAATCCCAGGAATATTTCGGTTGCAAATTAAATTTATCGTATAAATAATATGACCTAAAAATACAAAAGAAATCCATGCCGCCAGAAAGGTTAGCCCCTGTGCTACAGAAGGATAAATGATTTTTATTAAATTTTCTGGTAGACTAATCAAATCAATTTTATTTCCATTATTTATAAAATCTACAAGAAGAGATCCCCATAATTGGTCAAATGATACTACTGGCAATAAAACAAGCAACGGGAATATCATGATGAACACGAGATAGACAAACGATGCCATCCAAATATACATGCATTCTCCTGTCCACCAAGCTTTTCTTTTACTTCTTACAATAAAGTATGGTGTATCTTCTTCCATAAACGGAGCATTACAAAATAATAGGACTGCACCTAGATATACCAATATTTTTGCTATTGATTTTGCATCTGATACAAATAGGAGAGGTAAGATACATGGAGTTATTTTTAACCCATTTTGAACACCATACACAGTAGCAGTAGCAAAATATCGGATGATTAGAACTGATTCTATCGCTACAATCATGTAGATTCTCACATCCTTTTTCCAACGAATCATATTTCCCTTTGCCATAATAAATGCTCGTTTAAAACAATCCATTTTTCCACCTCTTTCTAAGCGAACAATAGAATCCCAAGCTCGTCAATATAATAAGTAAACCTAAAACCCCTGTATTATATAAGAATGATAAAATTGGATTTCCAATAAATGCAATACTAGGATTTGATGTAATTGCATTAAAAGATAAAAAGCTAGGAAACAACATTGAGATTGCGTATAGGAAATAAAATAATAAAAATGGAGCTCCAATTGCAACAAAACCATTCGGCTGTTTCACAGACATCCAAAGACCAAATAACGCTAAAAATGCTGCACATAGTCCAAAGTTCCATCCAAGAATTAATGCAAATCCTAATGGAAATCTCAGTGCTAGTGATTGATATGCATTATACCAACTAACATCCTGCTCTTGCATATCAATTCCCATAATAGGACTTAACACAAGAATACATAAGAAAAATCCTAATATTGTCGCCAATACTACACTCACTATAATTGCAATAATCCGAGACAATGTATAAATTTTAAGTCCAGAACGACATAAAATTAATCGAAAATATCGATGGTTCCAATCTTCACAATAACTAGCACTATAAATTCCTGCTAATAGTACAATAATAACCGTTTTGAACCGATCAAAATTTAACATAATCATTAATTCTCTTACACTGCTAAAATTTTCTCTTGGCAGATCAAATCTTATGATTGAAGAAATAGAATCTGTCATACTACTTAAACATACAGCACAAATACCTATTACAATAAATAAAAATTTCCAGGAATATATACTACGTTTAAAATCTACTTCTAACAAAGAACCAAGTTGTATTATCTTTTTCATGGTACATTTCTCCCACCTTTATTTATAATAAGAAACGTGAAAAATAAACCTATTCTACACGTTTCTTATCTTGAATTTTTTGTTTATTTTACATTAAAGTTCCTATATCTCTAAGATATTATTTTAAAGCTATAACTTGTTTTATGTCTCATTTGTCAAAAGGCTTCCCGTTGTCCCATCTAAAAGAATATAATCACTTAATTTTTTTCCATTTATTTCTTTACAATAAGTTACTTTCCAACTTGGTTGTAAAGTCATACAATTGTTCTGTGTATCCACATTAAAAGCAGAATAATAATATACAACCGAAACATCTGTAATTTGCTGTGCATCAATACCTATATTGCTTAAAATTGGAATTGCCATTGTTACAATTTCATGACCAGACAACATCGGAATACTTTCTTCTTGTATTATATTCGTCAAATGAGGGATAACAGATTCTAAAAAAAAGACTCCTTTTTCTTCACTATAATACATTTCGATTCGAGATTGTGCATCAATTCCTTCAATCGGAATTCCATTATAAGAAACGGTACAGAGTATTAAGAATGCCTCATCGTCTTTATCCCATTGTGGCAATTCTCCAATTAATTTTCCCTTCTCATCTCTAGCATATCCTGGGGATGGAATTGCAAATTGATATCGGTTCCACTGATCCATCTGTATTTTATTAAGAGAATCTGCATCCATTACATATCCATCTATATCACTTACTTCAAATCCAATCTTTTTTAATATATCTTCACAAATTGTCTGGGTTTGACTAATGGACACCCCATTCAATTCTTCATTGGGAAATACAGTTTTTAATATTATATCACTGTAAGACGAATTATAAGATACTTCATCGAATGAAAATTCATCTCCAAAGCTTCTGCCAGCTAAGCCTATAGCATTTGTATAACAGTCAACATCTGGAATTGAATTAAATATTAATCGACTCAAATTAGAACGAATTCCACAACTATCCATTGGGTTTACCATTCTTTCATCATAGTAAGTGTACAATGTTGTATCACTATATTTCTTCTCCTGCACCTGATCAGGAGTCAAATTTAATAACACATTCCCCAAAATTTCCATATCATAAGCCTCCATCTGCACTACAAGACGAGTTGCCTGATTATTTTCGGGCTCATGAATCACACCTTCTAACTCTATACTCTCTTCTTGATTTTGTCCTCCATAAAGTAACGCTACTCTTTCTTCTGGAGTCATAGTCATACTACATCCACATAAACAACACATCAAACCTATCAAAATAGTTATTACCTTACTTTTCATAAGCTTCCTCAACCTTCATTTATTATTTAATATAAAAGTTCCCAACAGCATCCATGAAACAGACTGTATTTTACATGGGATAATTTATGGATATTAGATGGGCTAGCCTGTATAAACCAGCATTTATATCCGTAGTATAACAACAAATTCTTTCTATTTTCCCAATAATTTTCTTACAAATTTCTTAAGATTCCTCCATTCGACTTCTTTGTATCTTTTTTATATAGAAAGCTCTAATTAATTCAGATAAAAAATACGAACCATCCTAAAAGACAGCTCGTATTTTCTGTGTTACTTAATTTAACTTAATCTCGATCCAAATAATTTTCTCCGTTTCGATATTTTTCATCGAATTCTCTTCGATATCGCTCTTCTCTTTCTTTTCCTTTTTTATAAGATTTTATAACCGATACCGAACAAGAAATCGTTAGCAATATAGCTAGTACAATACTCAAAGTATCTCTTCTTTGTATAGCCACAATTATTTGCACTATACTTACAATCACCATAAGAACTGCATCAATTTTTTCACCTAAAAACATCGTTTTCTCCTTATCAAATATGAAAATTTGTATGTTAAAAACTACTTGAAAAATGCATAAAATGAACATAATAATTATATCTATTTTTCTAGATAGGGACATTGTTTTCCCCTTTTCTCTGTTACTTTTGTATTTTAACTGTTAGTGATAAAAAGTGTTTGAAAAAGTAGCAAACAGAGGATCCGTCTAAATTAATATATCATTTGTATGCCTCATAAATACATATACTGACACCTGCTATCAACACCAACATAAAAATTATAAAAGGAAGTAACGTATTATTCCCAAGAAAGGATGCTAGTAATCCTTCTCTTCCATTATAATAAAATGGGTTGTAGAGTGTACGAATAAAACAAACAAATGAAAACATGAAACCTATCACACATAAGATTATTCCACAAATGAATTTTTTCAATTTCTTCTCTCCTTTTACATTCATTGTTATATTTCTACATAAATTACCATTACTCCATTATTAAACCATATTCTACAATACAAAAATCATTTAGTAACGAATAGTCGCTTCCAAAAAATTTTCTATCAACATCTTCAAATGTAATATTTTCTTGGTTTGTCACTACTATGTAATAGCACTCATATGCCGCATTTTGACTTCTTCCTTGTAATGTTTGTAAATAACTGTATTCTTTTCCTCCAACCGCATAAATATGCTTGTTTTCCCTATCTATTACCTGGTATTCTATCTGATATCCTATTAATTTTTCTGTCTCAACTACATCTTCTTCTTTTCTGCAACCAGTCAACATTATGATAAGAAAAACAATAATAATACTAGTTTTTCTCATATTAACCTCCATTCTATTATATCGATCTTTTTAACTGTTGATTTGCCCCTATTCACACTATTATTGTGATATGCAAAAGAACACTGAAATAAAGATTCCTTTTATTCGCAACCTCACAAACCACTTATCAAGACACTTTCCTGCTCCTTCCAAAAAGAACAAGAATATAAGGAAATAGAACAATTGCAATTCGATCAATCCAAAAATTCATCGCATTTACATTAATCTCTAATACAATACTCCTAATAGATTCATAGACAGAAAAAAGAGGTTTCCCGTCTGCATCGTTATTTCTTCCCCTTTCCCGTTACTTTTGTATTATTAATCTATCACATTCTCTTATATTTTTCAATTAATTCGTAATAATTGGAACTTAATTCGTAATAATTGGTATTAAATTCTTATATTATTATTTTACAATC
>DVHN01000011.1 GCA_018712075.1 Candidatus Fimimorpha faecalis | reverse complement strand
ACTGAAAATCCTCGTGTCGCTGGTTCGATTCCGGCTTTGGGCATTTTTTTACTATCCAGAGTTTTATCTGGATAGTATTTTTCGTTATGGAGATATATGAAAAAGGAGCTTCTGTAGAGGTTCCTTTTCTTTTAAGTGAGTACACAGATATTTGCTAAGGAGATTAAAATGAGATGAAAGAAAACAATGTACCATCACTTTATGAAAAACTAGAAGAATATAGTAAAGAAAATTTCTATCCATTTCATATGCCTGGACATAAGAGAGTTCCATTATTTGATCGTTCTTACTCGATTGATATAACAGAAATTCACGATTTTGATGATTTACATCATCCAGAAGGAATATTAAAAGAAAAGATGGAATCGGCAGCAAAGTTTTATGGTGCAGATCAAAGTTTTTATTTAGTGAATGGCTCTACAGCAGGAATTTTAAGTGCAATTTCAGCAGTGACGGAAATCGGAGATGAGATTTTAATTGCTCGAAATTGCCATAAATCAGTATTTCATGCAGTTTTTCTTAGAAAATTAAAGCCATATTATGTTTATCCAAATGTCTTAGAAAAAATATGGATTAATGGTGGAATTTCACCTATAGATATAGAAAATCAGCTTAAATTACACCCAAATATCAAGGCAGTGGTGATTGTTTCTCCGACTTATGAAGGAATTGTCTCTGATGTTAAAACAATTGCAGAAATTTCACATCAATATGGTGTTCCTCTTATCGTGGATGAAGCACATGGAGCTCATTTTATTTATGGAGCTCAATTTCCAAAGTCAGCATTGGAATGTGGAGCTGATGTTGTAATACAGAGTTTGCATAAAACGTTGCCATCTATGACGCAAACTGCAATTTTGCATAAAAAAGGGAATTTGGTTTCAATAGATCAACTAAAGTTTTATTTACAGGTATATCAGACTTCCAGTCCTTCTTATGTATTGATGGCCAGTATTGATTCTTGTCTTATATGGATGAAAGAAAATGCAAGAGTTTATATGATGGATTATGACAAAAAATTAAGAAAAGTTTATAAAGAGTTGGACAAGCTCAAAAATATTTGGCATTTATCTTCTCAATGGATTGGAAAAAGTGAAATTTTAGATTGGGACTGTTCAAAAATTGTATTTGGAAGTCGGTTGGAAAATTGGTCAGGGGAACGAATTATGAATGTATTAAGAGAGGAGTACCATTTGGAAATGGAAATGTCTGCTCCCAATTATGTTGTTGCAATGACTTCTGTTATGGATTGCGAAGAAGGGTTGAATCGGCTTGTTAATGCACTAAAAGCATTGGATCAGAGAATGTGTGTGGATGAAAAAGAGAGAATGAACTTGAATCTATGCCATAAAGTGGATGACAAATGGAAATTAAGTGATACAATAAAAGAAGAAACAAGAACCAAACAGTATCCACAAATAAGTCCAGAATTTTGGAATTTTGAACATGAAATAGTATTGTCTCCCTATGAAGCTTCTTTAAAAGAAAAAGAATTAGTGTCTTTAGAAAAAGCGTTGAGCAGGATTTGTGCCCAAAGCGGGTATATTTACCCACCAGGAATTCCATTTATTATGCCTGGAGAACGATTAGAAAGAAAAGATATGGAACGAATCTTATATTATCAAACACATGGATTTGAAATTCGTGGAGGATTACAAGGAGAGAAAAATTATATTTATGTCATAAAATAAAAGATGGAGAAGGTAGCATATGGGAAAAATTTTTTATATTATGGGAAAGAGTGCAGTTGGAAAAGATCGGATTTATTCCGTTCTAAGAAGGGATAAAGAATTAAATTTGAAAAATATTCTTTTATATACAACACGTCCAATTCGTAAAGGAGAACGAGATGGAGTGGATTATTATTTTATCGATGAAGAACAAATTCAAATGTTTCAGAAAGAAGAGCAAATTATTGAAATGCGTTCCTATCAAACGGTACATGGGATATGGAGATATCTGACTGTAAACGATGGACAGTTTCAATTGGAACAGCAAAGCTGTATTATGATTGGGACGTTGGAATCGTATGAAAAAATGAAACAGTATTTTGGAAGTTCGCTATTAGTTCCAATTTATGTAAAAGTAGATGATGGAATTCGTTTGGAGCGAGCATTAAAACGAGAAAGAGAGCAGGAAAATCCAAAATATTCGGAACTTTGCAGAAGGTATTTGGCAGATGAGAAAGACTTTTCACAAGAAAAGCTTAAAGCTTCTGGAATTTCAAATTTTTTTGAAAATAATAATTTTGAGGTATGTATTGCACAGATTAAGCAATATATTAAAACAGAAATGGATAACTAAACTAGACAGTAAAATTTCCATATGGTATAATAAAATGAAGAAAAATAGCGATGATTTGCTACTGGTTTTTCAATAATACAGTAGAAAGGATGAGTATGATGGCTGGTTTTGAAAAAATAATCGGAAATGAACAAGTTAAGAAGCATTTTTGTGATGCAATTGCACAAAATAAAGTGTCTCATGGATATATTTTAAGCGGAGAAGATGGATTAGGAAAATTAACTTTTGCCAAGACGTTTGCTCAGATGCTGCTGTGTGAAAGCAAAGGAGAAAGACCATGCGGCATTTGTCATTCTTGTAAGCAATGCGAAGGTGGAAATCATCCAGACATTGTTTATGTGAACCATGAAAAAAATGTAATTGGTGTAGATGATGTCAGAGAACAAATTAATAAGGATATTATTATTAAACCATATAGTAGTCCATATAAAATCTATATTGTAGATGAGGCAGAGAAAATGTCAGTACAGGCACAAAATGCATTATTGAAGACGATTGAAGAACCTCCTGCTTATGCGATTATTATGCTTTTAAGTACAAATGGGGAAAAGTTACTTCCAACTATTCGTTCTCGTTGTATTACATTAAAACTTCGTCCTGTTGTAGAGGAAGAGATGATACGTTACTTGAGAGAGCATGGTGTAGAAGAAGAACGTATTTCTATTATTATTAAGTTGGCAAGAGGAAACATTGGAAGGGCATTGAAAATGGCTCAATCAGAAAGCTTTTACGAGATGATTGATATGATAATAAAAATGCTGGAAAATGTCTGGAAGATGGATTTATTTGAAATCATGAGTTTTATAGAGCGGTTAAGTAAATATAAAATTAACATTTATGACTGTTTTGACTTTATGAGATTATGGTTTCGAGATGTTTTGCTTTTTAAGGCGACAAGTGATATGAATTTACTTATTTTTAAGAATAATTATAAAAGTATTAATGAGATTGCCTCAAAATGCAGCTATGAAAAGTTAGAAAATATATTAAAGGCAATTGATGTAGCAGAACGCCGTTTAAATGCTAACGTTAATTTTGAACAGACATTGGAACTGATGTTGTTTTCATTTCATTGATTGTGGAAATACTAGTTATAAAAACAATAGTATAGTTGCAAATTAAGAAAATAGTAATATTTGAAAGGATTGGTTATGGCGAGAGTAATTGGTGTAAGATTCCGAAAAGCTGGAAAGATTTACTTTTTTGATCCAATGGATCTGGAGATTGAAAATGGTGAAGCAGTTATTGTGGAAACTGCAAGAGGAATTGAATA
>DVHN01000155.1 GCA_018712075.1 Candidatus Fimimorpha faecalis | reverse complement strand
AATAGATACATAGTGGAATGTAAATTTCAATCTATAAACAAATACTGCCGTAAGGTAATACTTAGAGTATAATTATCATTTGTAAAAATAAAGGAAAGAGATAGAAAAAGCAGCAAACAGGATAAGGCGGAGATAAAAGTAGGAATTGCGTATGAGGATTGGAAAAAATAGGAAAGGATCGTTATGAGTTGTGGTAGTAGCTGATTTTCTGTGATGGGTCATTTGGTAGGACTGGAGGGCAAAATACGGGGAGACAAAGGGAAACTGCTGGCGCTGGGGATTAAATGACAGGATCTGGGTGAGTAGAGGTAGCATGCAACGTTAAAAATCTGTATGGAGAAATTTTCCAATGATTACTTGACAGTGACCATCATAATTCAGAAGTTGCGTTATAAGGTTAAATATGGTATTCTAATATTGAAACAGTGACTGAAGGAAAATGTGATAAAATGAGGAAGGAAAGGTAAAAAGAACGATGAGAAAAAGACGATGGCTTGTGTTATTAGGTATGTCGCTTATGCTCGGAACTGGAATACCGGCATATGCCAAGACGGTAGATGCAACTGTGGTAGAACAGAGCACAAAAGAGGAAGGATATAAAGAAGAGATTGGAGAAACTTTAAAAGAGGGATTTAGGCAGAATACAAAAAGGGATGAGGTAGCTCCATTATATTTAGAAGCAGCTGGGGTGAATTATTATTCTCAATTGACAAAAACGGAAAGACAAGTTTATGATCAGTTGAAAGATATAACGGTATCCCAGGGAAAGATGGAGTTAGTGTGGCCAGAGGATTTGAGTTTTTCGGCGGATAGTGAGCAAGAATTTGAACAAAAAAGAGAAGAGTTAAGAAACGAATTGAATAAGACTATGCAAAATGTAATTGATGCATTGTCCAAGGATTACCCAGAACTGTATTGGTTGGATATTCCTGAATCTAAATATTCTTGGACCTATCGGAGAACAGAAGAGAGTGGAAAGATTTACTATAATATAGGTTCTATTTATTATGATGTTGTAGCTCGCTATACGGAAGAGGAAGTTACAAGTTTAAATAATAAGCTAGAGAATTTAAAATTTGAAGGAAATAATCGTTATCAGATTGTGAAGGAAATCCATGACTATTTATGTGAAACGGTAGTTTATAAAGAAGGGGAAGATCATATTAATGAACCATATGGAGCTTTGATGGATGGAGTTGCAGTATGTGAAGGATATGGAGAAGCTTTTAAATGGCTTTGTGATAGAGCTGGAATTCCATGTGTATGTGTAGTTGGAACAGCATCTCAGGAGGAGAGTGTACCACATTTATGGAATTATGTTCAAATGGAAGACGGAAAATGGTATGCAGTTGATGTTACATGGGATGATGTTGGGAATGAGCCTTCTTATACATATTTTTTAATTGGAGGGAACACAGTAACAAGTGGAAAAGAAAAATTCTCTGAAAATCATATTTCAGTTGGAGATTTTTCTGGTGTTGGATATAAGGAATTTATATATCCAGAACTAAATAATGAGAAGTACTATGAGAATTCAGAACTTCCAGATAATAGTATCAGCTATTCGATTCATGCCCAAAACATTGGATGGATGGATGAAGTTTCCAATGGGGTAAAAGGAGGAACGACTGGTCAAGGAAGACAAGTGGAGGCAATTAAAATTCATTTAACAAATCAACGGATTAATGGAGGTATAGAATACGCTTCTTATATAGATGGAAAATGGCAGAATTTTGTTGGTAATGGAGCCGTTAGTGGTACGACAGGAAAAAGTCTCAGATTGGAAGCTTTAAAGATACGTTTGACTGGAAAAATGGATGAGCAGTTTGATGTTTATTATCGTGTACATGCACAGGATTATGGTTGGCTAGGTTGGACTTTAAATGGAGCAGAAGCAGGAACAGTTGCCATGAATAAGCGTTTAGAAGCAGTTGAAATCCGATTAGTACAAAAAGGAGGAGAGGCTCCTGGAAGTACAGAACGTCCATTTATAACAGGAACAATTTCGGTTACATATTCTGCACATGTGCAAAATATTGGTTGGCAGGATTGGGAATTCGATGGAGAAAAGTCAGGTACAACTGGAAAGAATCTCCGTATGGAAGCAATTAAAATTTCTCTTGTAAATCCATTTTTAGATGGTTCTATTGAATATCGTACTCATATTCAAAATACAGGATGGAATTCATGGGTTGCCGACGGGAAGACAAGTGGACAAACGGGAAAAGGACTTCGTATGGAAGCGATTGAAATTCGTTTGACTGGTGAGTTAGCAGAGCAGTATGATGTTGTTTATCGTGCACATGTGCAAAACATTGGCTGGCAAGATTGGGTATCGAATGGAGAAAAGGCTGGTACAAGTGGACAAAGTCTGCGTGTGGAAAGTGTTCAAATTCGTTTAGAAAAAAAGTGAAAATCTTGGAAAAATAGTAAAAAATCGCAGGATTTTTATATAAAATCGTAGGAAAATGTCTTGCCTGTTCAAATCTTGGATAGTATAATGGTAGAAAATATGAATTTTGGAGGTGGAATTTTTGGCAAGAAGTGAAAAAATGCTTTCTCAAACGGACTGTTATCTATTTGGACTTGGAAGGCACTACGAAATTTATGAAAAATTAGGAGCACATGCAATGACCGTGGACGGACAGGATGGAGTGTATTTTGCTGTTTGGGCTCCTAATGCGAAAGCTGTCAATGTAGTAGGAGAGTTTAATAACTGGGAGTTTAGTGACAGTTTAGAACCAGTAGAAACAAGTGGAATATGGGATGGATTCATTCCAGATGCTAAAATTGGGCAAATGTATAAATTTGCAATCCATACTTACAATGGAAGGGTTCTTTTTAAAGCAGATCCATATGCGAATCAATCGGAATATCGTCCTGGAACAGCTTCGGTAATAGCCGATTTAAGTTATGAGTGGTCAGATAGGTCATGGATGAGTAAGAGAAAAAAGAGAGATATGACCAAAGAGCCGATGTCTATTTATGAAGTTCATCCTGGTTCATGGAGAAAGCGATTTGATAGTACACATGAATGGTTCTATAATTACAGAGAATTGGCAGATGAACTTGTAGATTATATTAAAAAAATGGGCTATACCCATGTTGAATTGATGGGAATTGCAGAACATCCATTTGACGGTTCTTGGGGGTATCAGGTGACGGGATATTATTCACCAACTTCTCGTTATGGAAGTCCAACTGATTTTATGTATTTTATTGATAAGATGCATAACAATGGAATTGGAGTTATTTTAGATTGGGTTCCAGCCCATTTTCCAAGAGATGCACATGGTTTGGCAGAGTTTGATGGAACACCAACTTATGAGTATGCGGATCCAAGAAAAGGAGAACATCCAGATTGGGGAACGAAAATTTTTGATTATGGCAGAAACGAAGTAGTTAACTTCTTGCTTGCGAATGCATTGTTTTGGATTGAGAAATTTCATATTGATGGATTACGTGTCGATGCAGTTGCTTCCATGCTTTATTTAGATTATGGTAAAACACCAGGAAATTGGGTTCCAAATATTTATGGTGGTCATGAAAATTTGGAAGCAATTGAGTTTTTCAAACATTTAAATAGCATGTTAATGAAACGAAATCCAGGAGTTATGATGATTGCAGAAGAGTCAACAGCATGGCCGCTTGTGACAAGACCGCCAGAAGATGGAGGACTTGGATTCACGTTTAAATGGAACATGGGATGGATGCATGATTTCCTTGAATATATGCAGATGGACCCGATTTATCGTAAATACCATCATAATAAAATGACCTTTAGTATGACCTATGCATTTAGTGAAAACTATATTTTAGTGCTTTCCCATGATGAAGTGGTTCATCTAAAAAAATCGATGCTTAGTAAAATGCCAGGATGGGATGGAGATAAATTCCGTCAATTGAAAACGGCCTATACATTTATGATGGGACATCCAGGAAAAAAATTATTGTTTATGGGACAAGATTTTGGACAGTGGGCAGAGTGGAATGAGGCAAAAGCATTGGATTGGTACCTGCTTGGAGATGAAAGACATCGAAATTTACAGGCATATGTTTCCGATCTATTAAAGGTTTATAAGAAATATTCCTCAGGTTTTGAATTAGACCAGAGTTGGGAAGGATTCCAATGGATTAATGCAGATGATGCAGATAATAGTGTGTTTAGCTTTATTCGGAGAAATAAAAAGAGAAAAAATAGCTTAATTTATGTATGCAGCTTTACTCCAGTAGAAAGAAAAGGCTATCGCATTGGTGTTCCAGAAAATAGGAAGTATCAAATCATATTGGATAATGATCATGGATATTATAAAAAAGAAGAGCGGACAGTTTTGAAACCGCAGAAAGTAGAGTTTAATGGAATGCCATACTCTCTAGAGCTAGACTTGCAAGGTTATGGAGCATGTATATTAAAATTTGATGAAGATTAAAAAGATGTATTAAGGATGTAAAAGGTGTTGATTCAAATTTCAGAATCAGCACCTTTTTATATGGCATTTTTTATGGTATGGAGTAAGAGTGTTTGTTAATTTATAATAATGTTTATGTATGTATTATATAAAAACTCATATTGTATAGAAAAAACTTCACAATATGTATATAAAAACTATAAAATTGGATATATTATGAAAAATGATTGACAAAATAGATTGTTGCGTTAAAATAGGCTTATCAGAAATTTCTGAATGGTTCTAGAACAAAGAAGGAGGTGATTGGTTGGAACAAAAGATCTGATAATATCTGGACTTTTAATTGTTACAACAGGAATGGATATGAAAATGAAACGTATTCCGAATTGGTGGATGGGAGTTTTATTTTTGATTGGATTAATAGATGCCTTTTTGATGAAAGAGGCTGGAACCTATATCATTTTTTGCTTCGGGGGATTTTTTTTCTCATCCATTGGATTTTTTATTGGAGCTATTGGCGGAGCGGACGTAAAATTGATTGGAATTATGGCAGGGTGGATTCGTGATGGAAGCATTTGGTCTTGGGTTTTTATATCTTTGGTTGTGGCTGCATGCATCGGTCTTATCCAGATGATTTATCAGAGAAATTTTTGCAGTAGAATGATTACGACATACCAATTTATTGTCCATTTGTTTCAGGGACGTACAAAAGCATGGAAGGATGGTTTACCAGGTGCAAAACCGATCTGTTTTTCCATTTGTATTTTAATTGGATACTGGATTATGCGGTATGTTTTATGAGTAAGAAGTGAAAGGAATGTTTGGGTTTAGGCGGGATAAAATTAGTTTCATTTTAATTTTGGAATGAAAGATTTGTTTTTGTTATGGAAAGATGACATTAGGAGGTAAGTAATGAAAAAAGTGCTCGGTGTATATGACATTGATCAAAGTTATGCAGAAAAATTGACGAATTATTTAAATCGCAAAGAAAAAGCGGTGTTTCACATGATACATTTTACAACTATGAAAGCAATAGAAGATTATGCAAAGGAACATCTCATTCACATTCTGTTAATTAGTCAAGAAGCAATGAGACCAGAGGTTAAATTTTGGAATATACAGAAAATTTTATATTTAACCGAAATGAAAGAAATAACAGAAATTGACCAATGTAAAGCGATTTATAAATATCAGTCGGCAGAGTATATGGTAAGAGAACTTATGGATTGTTATGAAGCATTACTTCCTCCTGAATATAAAAATTCCAAGATGTCAGAAGGTGCTCTTAAGATAGGAGTTTATTCTCCAATCAGACGATGTATGAAAACGTCCTTCTGTCTAGTATTGGGAATGATTCTAGCGGAATCTCAGAAAGTTATCTATCTGAACTTGGAAGAAATGTCAGGATTGGAACAAATATTGAATCGATCTTTTGATGCTGATTTGTCAGATGCATTATTCTATTACAGTGAGGATTGTTTCGAAAAATATATGGATTCTGTAATTTCTAAGATTGGGAAACTGGATTTTATTCCGCCTGTCCGTTATATTGCGGATAAAGAAGCAGTAAATATGGATAATTTTGTTGGATTAATTCAGGAACTTGAGAAAGAAAAACATTATGATGTAATAATTATTGATGTAGCAGATGGAGGGCCTTCTTTAAATGGAGTATTAAAAATTTGTAAGAAAATTTATATGCCAATTTGCAATGATTGGATTTCCAAGTCAAAAATAGAAGAATTTGAACGAGTCATGGAGATTATCGGAGAGCAGGATATTCTAAAACGAATTGAAAAACTAGAAATTCCTCAATTAGATAATCCAAAAAGCGACCAATCCTATGAAGAGCAATTGCTATGGGGAGAGCTAGGAGATTATGTAAGGAACTTGACAAGATGAGGAGAGCGGGACAGTTGAATAAATATGAACAAACAGATGAGTTAAAAGAATATTTGTATCAAAAGATTATGGAACGAATGGATATGACCGTTTCAGTTAGCGACAGAGAACTAATGGAATTAATTGATGAAGTTATTGTAAAAGAGAGTAAGAAACGATATATTACATTGCCAATGAAATATCGTTATCGTCAAGAATTGTTTGATTCTTTTCGGCGTTTGGATGTATTAAGTGAAGCCATTGATGACAGTGATGTAACAGAGATTATGGTCAATGGAGCAAATCAGATATTTATAGAGAAAAATGGGAGAATTCAAAAGTTTGATAAAGTATTTTCTTCGGAAGAAAAATTAGAAGATGTAATACAGCAAATTGCATCTCGAGTGAACCGAAGAGTAAATGAGGTAACTCCAATGGCAGATGCTCGTCTGGAAGATGGTTCTCGAGTAAATATTGTATTACCGCCGATTGCTTTGGATGGACCAATTGTTACAATAAGAAGATTTTCCAAAGAACCGATACGAATGGAACAATTAATTGCCTGGAATAGTATTAGTCGTGAAGCGGCAGATGATTTAGCTGACTTAGTACGAAGTGGCTATAATATCTTTGTATGTGGTGGAACTGGTTCTGGAAAAACGACATTTCTTGGAGCATTGGCGGAATTTATTCCTCCTGATGAAAGAGTGATTACGATTGAAGATTCGGCAGAATTGAAATTGGTTAATGTGAAGAATTTAGTACGATTGGAGACGAGGCCAGCCAACTTGGAAGGAAAGCATGAAATTACAATCCGTCAATTAATACGAAACGCTTTGCGGATGCGGCCGGACCGAATTATTGTTGGGGAGGTACGTTCTGAAGAAGCGCTAGATATGATTCAGGCAATGTGTACAGGACACCAAGGTTCTATGTCAACTGGTCATGCAAATAGTTCACAAGATATGCTTTCTCGTCTGGAGACAATGGTACTTATGGGAATGGATTTACCGTTAGCGGCAATAAGAGGGCAAATCGCATCGGCATTGGATATTATTGTGTATTTGGGCAGGTTAAGGGATAAGAGCAGACATGTGATAGAAATTGATGAGATAGAAGGAATAAAGGATGGAAAAATTAGATTGAATAAACTTTATTCATGGCAGGAGGAGGGAGAACGAGACGGTAAAATTATTGGAAAACTTGTTCGCACACAAACAGTTTTACACAGGGAAAAACTCTGGGCTGCGGGATATCGATTATCAGAATTATGTGATGGTTCCATATCAATGGATACGCTATAGTATTCAAGGAGCAGTGTTAAGTATTGGAATTAGCTGGACTTTTTATAAAAGTATTGAAATATGCATTCTTTCACTCTTTTCTGTGATTTTCTATTTAAAGTATAAAAAAATGGAACTAAGAAAGAAGCGATTGGACAGGCTCAGAATGCAATTCAGAGATGGTATATTAGTAATGACTTCTTTATTATCAGCAGGATATTCTCCTGAAAATGCAGTGGAAAAAATTATTATGGAATTGGAGTTGCTATGGGGAGAAGATGCAGATATGGTGTTAGAATTTAGAAAGATGAATAATGAACTATCATTAAATCGCCCTATTGAGCCAATGTGGTATGATTTTGCACAACGGTCTGGATTGGAGGAGGTAGAAAATTTTGCAGAAGTTTTTTCGGTTGTAAAGCGGAGTGGAGGAAATGTATCCACAATTATTCAATGGGCAGTCCAGCGTTTAAACCAGAGATTCCAGGCAGAGGAACAGATTCAAACAATGTTGGCATCCCGAAGGTATGAACAGAAAGTGATGAACGTTATTCCAATTTTTATTCTTTTCTATATCAATCTTTCTTCTCCAGAGATGGTTTCTGCTATGTATACAACTATTCCGGGGAAAATGATTATGACAATTTGTCTTGGGGTCTATATCCTTGCCTATATATTAGCAAAAAAAATAATAGAGATTGAGGTGTAGCAGATGATTTATGGAATTATGGCTATAATATTAATTTTATTTGCTTTCTTAAAGAAGTCTTATCGAACAGAACGAGTAAAACAATACCCAAAACAGTGGTTTCAGTTTCTTTATCCGATGGGATTATGGTGTTATGATCAGTATTCCAAGTTATTAAGAACACAAAAGCGAGAAGAGGAAAAAAAAGCGAATGCTGTTTATATAAAGGAAAACGCATCCGATAAATTAGAGTTGGATATAGTAAAACGAAGTATATGGACATGGTTTTGCCTGCTATTTGGCTCTATTCTTGCCACAATATTGGCATTCCAAACGGATAGTATCCAACAGGAACAATTAAAACGACCAGAATTTGGAGAAACACAAATCTATCATGTGACGGTCGATGGTATTGGGGAAGAAGAATCCATTGATATTACAGTGGATGGAAAGCAACCGAATGAAGAAGGAATGAAAACGATTTTTGACGAACAGTTTGAACAGTTAAAAGATTCCATTTTAGGAAGTAATCCTTCTTTGGATCAGATTAGTACGGATTTACAGCTTCCGTCCAGTATTGAGTATGGGATAAGAGTTAGCTGGGAAAGTAATAGACCAGAAATTATGAATGATCAAGGAAAGATTCAAACAGAAAATATAGAGGAACACGGAGAGGCGGTTGAACTTTCAATAAGGATGACTTATTCCACATATGAATCCGTTTATCAATTAGCGATTGTAGTAGTTCCGAAGATAAAAGATCAGGCGTTTTATTTTGATAAATTAAGAACTGTAATTCAAAGGAAAAATCAAGAGGAAGCGGAAGAAGAGTATTTAAACTTACCTGAATCAATTGAAGAGATTTCATTGCATTATAAAATAAAAACAGATAAAAGTGATAAAGAAATATTTGTTTTATCAATAGTAGCAGCGGCAATTGTATTTTTAATTGGTTACCAAAATTTAAATAATCAGTACAAGAAAAGAAACCATCAAATGCAAATTGATTATCCTTCTGTTGTATCAAAATTAAATTTATTGATTGGAGCGGGAATGGCTCCAAGAATGGCATGGAAGAAAATGATTACAGATTACGAGAAACGAAAAAAACAAATAAGATATGCGTATGAAGAAATGATTATCACAAAAAATAGTATTGAGAGCGGATATCCAGAAAATCGTGCATATGGTGAATTTGGAAGACGGTGTGGGATACACTGTTATTTGAAGCTTGGAAATTTGTTAGAACAAAATTTGAAGCAGGGAACTTCTGGTTTAAATCAAAAATTGGAAGAAGAAATGATACATGCACTGGAAGAAAGAAAAAACATGGCACTTCGATTAGGAGAAGAGGCAGGAACAAAGTTATTGATTCCAATGTTTTTAATGCTTGGCATTGTAATTGTTGTATTAATTGTACCTGCATTTATGTCATTTTATGTTTAGTTGAAGAAGAACATATTACCACAATAATTGTATAACTTCTCGGAATCTCAATGAATGATATTCCAACAGAAA
>DVHN01000154.1 GCA_018712075.1 Candidatus Fimimorpha faecalis | reverse complement strand
TTTCTGTTGGAATATCATTCATTGAGATTCCGAGAAGTTATATTAATAACTGTTGTCTTCGATTCACTGCATTCATGGCAAGCATGGCAACAAGAGAAATACAAATGATAACTGCAACCCACTGATAAGCTAATCCTCTATTTCCAGTTTGCATTGCGGTATAAACTGCTAACGCTGCTGTTTGTGTCTTTCCTGGAATATTACCAGCAATCATAATGGTAGCGCCAAATTCTCCTAAGGCTCTAGAAAATGTAAGAATTGCTGCCCCCAAAATTCCTGGAAAACAATTTGGAAATACAATTTTCCAAAAAATCTTGGTTCTGGATAAGCCAAGTGTTCTTCCTACATCAATCAGATTTGGATTTAGCTGTTCAAATGCACTTCTTGTCGTACGGTACATTAATGGAAAGGAAACCACAATTGCTGCAATGACTGCACCTTTCCAGGTAAAAATAATGCCGTGTCCATTTTCTGCCATCCAATTTCCAATCCATGTATTTTTTCCAAAGAATACAAGCAAGAAAAATCCAATTACCGTTGGGGGAAGCACCATAGGAAGGGTGAATACTGCGTCTAATAACCCCTTTCCATATTTTATATTTGCTGTTTTCCAAGCTGCATACACTCCAAGGAAAAAAGTTATAAAGGTAGACGCAGCAGCAGTCTTTAATGATAATAGAATCGGTGTCAGATCCATATTTCCCTTCCTTTCTAAGATTTTGGATTATTCAGAATAAATATAGGTAAACTGATAATTTTCAAAAATCTCTTTTACTTCATCCGTTTTCAGGAAATCCATAAATTCCTTTGCTTGTTCTGGATACTCACTATCTTTTACAATTCCCGCTGGATAAATTGCTGGCGTACAGCTTCCTTCTGGAGCTTCAGAAATAATTTCTACTTCTGGTTCAATCGCTGCATCGGTTGCATATACAATACCACAATCTGCATTTTTTGTTGCTACCCAATCTAATACTTGACGTACATTTGTAGCATAATTGGCTTTTTCTTGTATTTGATCCCATAATCCCAAGTTTTCATAAATCGTTTGCGTGTATTGTCCAACTGGCACATCTGAATTTCCAATTGCTACCATTGTAACTTTATCGGATGCTACATCCTCAAACGAAGCAATGTCCAATTCGGATCCCTTTGGTTTAATCAGCACAACTTTATTTTCCAATAATTCAATAATACTATCCTCATCCATCAAGCCTTGCTCATTTAATTCATTCATCTGTTTCAATGCTGCGGAAATAAACACATCGGCTGGAGCTCCTTCTTCAATCTGTGTCTGAAGTGTACCAGAAGAATCAAACGAAAACGTTAATGTAATTTCTGGATGTTCTTCTTCATACTTATCTGCAATTTCTGTTAATACATCCGTCATACTGGCTGCTGCTAAAATATGTAATTCCACTTCCTCTGCTTTGCCTTCTTCTGTTTCTCTTTCCGATTGTTGTGTTCGCTCCTGTGTATTCTCTACTTCTTTTGTGGACGGATCATCACTATTTCCTTCACATGCAGCAGCAGTTATTCCAACGACTGCACAAAGTAATGCTACAAACCATTTTTTTCTTCTCATGAATCATTCCTCCTAATTGAAATAGAATTCTGCTTTGCAGGATTCTTCACCCGCAATGGGTCGAGATTTTCCTTTCCACCGCAGTATGATCCTTGCAAAACGTTTTTATCATATAGGAAACAAATTTTTCTATATGATAAAAAATAAATCTCCTTCTGTAATTGTTCCCCCATGCAACACTTTACAGAATACTCCTTCTCTTGGCATAATACAGTCTCCCATCGTCTGGAAAATCTGACAGCCATGATGACATTCTTTTCCTATCTGTGTTAATTCTAACACAACATCATTGCATTGAAACTTTGTTCCAATTGGAAGCGTTTTAAAGTCATAGCCAGAAACTACTAAATTTTCTCCAAACGCTCCAAACTCTACCTCTGCTCCTTTCCTTCTAAATTCTTCAATTTTTTCATAAGATAATAAGCTTACTTGACGATGCCATTTCCCAGCATGTGCATCCTTCTCGAAGCCAAAATCTTCCAGCACTTGTACGGTTTTTACATTTTGTTTTTGTGTCCCTTTTTTTTCACTAATACAAACCGCTTTTACAATTCCCATAATAATCCTCTTTCTCCTCCATACATTTATTCTATTTTCTTATTTCATTTCATCATTTTTTCAATTTCATCTGCCAGTTCTTTTACTGGCTTTAAACTCTCTTTTGGATAATTACAATAATATTTAGGATAATTACTCTTTTTTAATCCTTCAATTAAAATAATATCTGCTTCTGGGAAAGCCCTCATTAATTGTATTTCATTTGGTTCTCTGCATTCTTTTGTAATCAAAATCCGATTGCTAGAAAATACAGCTGTTCCATAGGCTCCTGCTTTTTGATGCCGATAGCTATCCGTCCCTGGTACATCCGCTTCAAAATCATGTCCATCATGCTTGATCACTGCAACTCGATAGCCCCTCTGCTTTAACTCTGGAATTAATTTTGTAATTAATGTTGTTTTTCCACTATTTTTATACCCACTAATCGCAAAGATAAATGGAGTATTTTTCTTTAAAGGAGATGAATCCATACCTCTTCTCCTTTCCTGGCTCCATCCTGCGATAACTCGATCAGGCAATTACATCCAATCATAGAAGCCAGTACGCCTGATGCATGATTTCCAGAAGGAATCCATACCTTTCCATTTTCTGTATATCCACGTAAAAATCTTCGATATTTTCCATGTTTTTTATAATCATTTTGCAAGAACGCTTTTTGCGTTTTTAACTCCCATCGGTTGTTTCCTGTTAAAGCTGCAATGGTTGGGCGCACCAAAAGTTCAAAATTGGCTGCTGCACCAAATGGATTTCCAGAAAGGCAAATCATTGGTATGCCTTTGTAAACCGCCGCCAAGGTAGGGGCTCCTGGCTTTAGAGCAACTTTCCAAAACAATTGTTTCGCATGTAGTCGCTCCACTACCTCATGCATAATATCCTTTTGCCCTACTGATACACCTCCTGTTGTAAGAATCAAATCTGCCTGTGCAGCAAACAGCTCCACCTGTGCTGTCATCTTCTCTACTTCATCTTCACAATGTCCATATGCAATCGGTGTAACTCCTAGTTCTTTTAACCTCCCACAAATAAAATGAAGATTGGAATCATAAATTTTTCCAGGCTTTAGCGAATTTCCAGGCTGCATTACTTCATCTCCTGTGGAAATCACTGCAATTTTAGGTTTTCGATATACACTTACTAAATCGTTTCCAAGACTTGCCAATACTGCAATGGAAACTCCATCTAATACACATCCCTTTTTTAATAATACTGTTCCCTTTTTATAATCTTCTCCTTGAGGGCAATAGTTTTCATATGGTTTGGATTCTTTATAAATCCTAACTTGATCCATCCCATAATCACTGTCTTCTTGGCGAATTACCGTATCTGCCCCATCTGGAATCGGTGCTCCAGTCATAATCCGAACCGCTTCGTTTTCCTGTATTGTTCCATCAAATACCTGTCCTGCATATACTTTCCCAATAACCGTAAGCTGTTTTGGCTGATCAAAGGATGCTCCTTTTGTATCTTTTCCACGCACGGCATAGCCATCAAGCGGAGAACGAGAAAATGGAGGCTGATCTTGTATTGCAACAGCATCTTCCGCCAATATTCGACCAACTGCATCCATTAATGGTATTCGTTCTATTTCTGTAATCGGAGTAACTTGTTCCCGCAGCTGGTTTCTTGCCTCTTCTAATTGAACCATGACTGGCTTACACTCCTTTACCAAATCCACAACTTGGATAGTGACAGACCTCACATCCCAAACAAAATCCTCCATGTCCCATTACTGCCAAATCTTTCTTTGTTACTGGCACATCTGCAAGTATCCTTGGCAAAACTAAATCAAAAATCGTCGCTTTCGCATACATCACACAGCCTGGCAATCCCATAATTGGAGTACCATCTTCAAAATATCCTAATAAAAACATTGCTCCTGGCAATACGGGCGCTCCATAGGAAACAATTGCAGCTCCACTTTTCTTAATTGCACTTGGAGTACGGTCATCTGGATCAACACTCATTCCTCCTGTACATAAAATCATTTCTGCCCCTTGTGCTTTTAATTCTAAAATCGCTTCGGTAATTTTTTCCCGATCGTCTCCTACTATCTTATGTCCAATTACTTCTACGCCAAACTGCTGCATTTTTTCACAAATTACTGGCGTAAAAGTATCTTTAATTCTTCCATAGAAAACTTCATTTCCTGTTGTTACAATTCCTGCGGTTTTTCTTACAAAAGGAGAAATTTTTAAAATCGGATTTTCTTTTCCTGCAATATCGGAAACTGCTTTCATTTTTTCTTTTTCAATCACCAGAGGAATAATTCTCGTTCCTGCTAATTTATCTCCTTTTTTTACAGCAGTATTGGTGTGCCGTGTGGCAATCATCATATGTTCCAAAGAGTTAATCGCTGTCAAACGTGCCACATCCACTTGAAATAAACCATCACAATCCGCTGTTAATTCAATTTTTCCCTCCTTCGGGTTGGAACGCTTCATCCCCTTGCCCTCACAAGCATCTGCCAAGATTACAGCCGCTTCATCTTCGTGATACATCGTCTCATCCTTTTCCCATACATAAAGATGATCCTTTCCAATCGACAACAATATTGGAATATCTTCTTCTTTTACGATATGTCCTTTTCGAAATGCCGTATCTTTTATTTTATCCTTTACAATAATCGTAATATCATGGCAAATTACATGGCCAACTGCTTGTTTTGTTTCAATTAATTTCATAACGATCTCCTTTCTTTCCTCAATCCTACATAAAAACCCAAAACTCAAATTTTTACATTCAGATTTCATAAATTTCGAATTCACTTCTATGCAAAGCTCATGAATTTGAGATTCATAATGATCTATAAAGTTTTATACAGCGAAAAAGGCAGTATCTTACCTTATCGAATACCGCCTTTTTCTATCGCACAAGAAATAAACGTCACTTTTGGGGATGTTTCCCATATACCGTGACAATCACTCTCAATTTATACGAAAAATCTATGAATTTTCATAGTAAAAAGGCTCCTTTTCAAATAAGGAAGGCTGGTCTGTTTCCATTCCAACCCCGGCCAGAATTTCTCTGACGGCTCATAATCATAGGCACTGCCCTTAGATTAAGTCGCTCGGAGTCTATGAATCCCTACTAGTTATACGTTCTTTTTTCATTATCTGGCACAGTTCGTTGCTGTACCTGTTAATATGTCAATCCCATGCTGCAACTCTGGGAAAATATATTCCAAACATTCCCGAACTGCTTTTGGACTTCCTGGTAAATTTATAATCAAGGTCTGTTTCCGTATCCCAGCTGTGGCACGGCTCAACATTGCTCTTTTGGTAAACTGTAAGCTGTAAGCTCTCATTGCTTCTGGAATCCCAGGTACAATTCGCTCTGTAACTGCAATAGTCGCTTCTGGCATACAATCACGTGCAGAAAAACCAGTTCCTCCAGTTGTTAAAATCAAATCTGCAAGGTTTTGATCACAAATTTTTTTTAACTCGTTTTCTAACAGCTCCTGCGTATCTGGAAGCAGGTTTGTATATACAACTTCTGCCCCGAATGACTCGGCAATTTCCTTTACACATGGTCCACTTAAATCTTCTCTTGTTCCAGCATAGCCAGAATCACTGGAAGTAATTACTGCAACTCTCATATTATCCTCCAATCTGGGACATACCAACTGTCTCAATGTTACTGTCTTCAAAGTGGTGTTCTTTTGGCTTGCGATAGATCGCCGTCCGTATCGCATCCATTAATTCGGAATCTCTCCCCTGGCGTAATAAAGATTTTAGTTCCATTGATTCCTTGGATTGAAGACAGAGACGCAGTTTTCCGTCTGCGGTTAGACGAAGGCGATTGCAATTTTCGCAAAACTTATGGCTAATTGCACTGATAAATCCGATTTTTCCCTGAAATCCCTCAAACTGATAATAACGACTAGGTCCAAATCCCAATGGCTTTTCACAATCAGAGGCTGGACCATACACGGATTCTAATACTTCTCTTACTCTATCTTGCAATTTGGTCTGCTGCTTCCAATCGGTTGGCATACATTCAATAAACCGAACATGAACACAATACTTTTTTGCCAATTCTGCAATTGTGATTGCGTTTTGTTCCCATCCATCTCCTCCTAATACACAGTTTACCTTTACAGTAACTTGAGGATAACTCAGAATTGTCTTCAAACCTTCTAACACCTTTTTTACATCACCGCCCCGTGTAATCCGAGAATACTCTGCTGCATCCAATGTATCCAGACTAATATTGACTCCATCCACGCCAGCTTGTACCAATTTTTCTGCCAGTTCTGCCAGAAGAATTCCATTCGTTGTCAGAGTAACGGTTTGAATGGATGGAATACTCTTTAATTTCCGAATTAAGTTCCAACATTCTTTTCTTACTAATGGTTCTCCGCCAGTAATTTTGATATGTTTTAACCCAAGTGTCGCCATCTTCTCGCAGATGGTCTGAATTTCTTCATAAGTTAGAATTTCTTCATGACGAATACATGGAATCCCCTCTGCTGGCATACAATACACACAACGCAGATTACATCGATCGGTAATCGAGATTCTTAAATAATCAATCGTTCTTCCATAACTATCTTTCATCCTATCGTCTCTTTTACTTCTATATTTTTTGAATCAGTCGTAGTATTATAATCTCTAATATAAGTACCACTTTTTCCACCTGTTTTTTCTTCCAAATGGATTTGTGTAATCTCCATCGACCGATCCATTGCTTTACACATATCATAAATTGTGAGAAGAGCTACCGAAACTCCTGTTAAAGCTTCCATCTCCACTCCCGTATTTCCCTGCAATTTTACTGTACAACGGGCAATAATTTCACATTCGGATTCCTGCACTTCAAAATCAATCGAACATTTTTGAATGAGTAAGGTGTGACACATAGGAATCAGGTTCGCCGTCTGTTTTACTGCCATAATTCCAGCCACCCTGGCAACGCCTAATACATCTCCTTTTTTAGAAGTTCCTTCTAACACAGCCTGAATAACCGCAGGACTCACTTTTATTTTCCCTGAAGCAACTGCTACTCGTTTTGTGATCGGTTTGTCTGTCACATCCACCATAATAGCATTTCCCTTCTGATCAAAATGATTCAAATTCTGTCCCATCTCATTCTCCTCTCAGTCGATGATATTCATCTACTGTATTAATATTTTCAGCAATTCGACTATTATTTTTTAATTGTACCACAGAAACTTCTGTGAAATCAAGCAAATTCATCACCCGATAATTTTTTTCTCGAATCATTTCTTCTATTATTGGTAAAATCGTTTTTGGATAGATTCCAAAGAGTGGATGGATTTGATGATTGGTTCCTATAATCGTAAGTGTTTTCCCATTTTGGTATTGCTCTATGACTTCTCGTACTGCTGTTTCATTAATAAGCGGCATATCACATGCAGTTACAAACAATGCGTCTTCCTTACAGACTTTTAGCCCAGAATAGATTCCTCCAATCGGCCCTAGATTTGGATACGTATCCACAATCATTGGAAGACCAAGCATTTCGTATGGTTCGACACAGTCTACCGATAAATATATGGTTGAAAGGCTATGAAATGCCTGAACAATATGCTGATAGAATGGTTTGCCTTCATATTCTAAAAAAAGCTTCTTTTTTCCATTCATCCGCCGATTTTTTCCTCCCGTTAATATGTATCCTGCTATCATATTTCCTCCAAATTACTTTCTCTCTATTTTTAATGCCATAATTAGAAAATTTAATAATACAAATCCAATAATCATGGTTGTTAGATAGAGTTGAATTCCTCCAATTTGATCTGTCACTGTTGCCAATGATTCTTTTCCAGCTGCTGTTAAATATGCCGTCATTTTATTCGTCGCCACAATTCCAATCGCCATTGGGAACGTCATACCTGCAAAACCTGGCGTAAATGAAAAGGAGAAAAACTTTGGCAATTTGATTATGATAAATAATAAGGACACAAGCACACAGGCATATAATAAATAAACAAGGATCCTATTCGGATTGGAAATGATATTTAAATAACTAACTAAGCATAAACTACATGGGGCTAATACAACTGCCATTGTATGATAAACAGCTGGTTTTACTTCTACTGTTATAAGACGCCACACCATCATCGGGATTAAAATAAAATAAATAATAATTCCATAATATACAATACAAGTTAAGATTCCTTGTTCCTTCATTGCCGTACCTATAACACAGCTTACCATGATTCCATTATAGGTTACAAACCAACTTGGAACAAATGTATCAACTTTGCGTTGTTTTATTACATTACGGTAAGTAAAAACAAGAATATGTGCCGCATGAATAACAATTGCTGCCATCCAAACAGTTTTTCCAACAATCGGAATATAATCAAAATAATAACTGCCTAAAATCATCAACACCATCGTAAATCCTGCATACAAACTACATGGCACAACCGTTTCATATTCCTTCTTGCAAGTCTTTGGAAATAAAATAATTTTTGCAATATAAACGAAAATTAAAATAGTGGCTGCCCACATCGTAATATGACGAATCCACGAATATCCCATTCCTGCATATACATTTCCTAATGTTAATGCACCAACAAAAGTGGGAATCACTGGTACTGGTATTCGTTCTAATCGGTTCATATCCGTCTCCTTTAATTGGCTTCATTCTCTGTGTAATAAAATTCAAAGTTTTCCTTTATATGGAAGAAATCCGAATAATCAATATCAAAAATTGGTTTCTTTACCTTTGTAACATCAATCTTTCGAGCAATCAACTGCTGCAAAATACCACTGTATGCCAAGTCTCCCTGTAAAATTGCTCCTGTGATTTTTCCGTTTTTATGGATAATTTTTTTATAAGAATTTTCTGTTTCTTTGATTTCAACAGTTACATCTTCCTCTTCTGGATTCACATTTCCTAATGACATACTTGGAATGCCCAGAAAATTCATTGTAGACTTACTCGCAAAGAAATCGGTCATCTCTCGTTTGACTCCAGCCATATTGGAAGCTGCAATCATCCCTTCTTTTACTGCAACTGGCCAAATTGGACTGAGTCCTGACACGTCTCCTGCTCCATATACATCTTCATCATTAGTTTTTCCTGTTTCATCGTAAATCAATCCAAAACGGCCTGTCTCAATTCCAGAGCCTTCTAAAAACTCAACATTAGAACGTACTCCTGCGGTTACAACAATATAATCACATGGCAATTGTGTTCCATCGGATAAGATCGCCTTCGTGATATTGTTCTCTTCATCTAAGATTACTTCCGAGATTCCAACACCATAATATTGCATGATACCTTGCTTAGAAAACGCCTCTTGATATGTTTTAGCGGCACGTTCATCCAATTGTTTACTTAACAGCCAGCCTGCCATTTCCACAAGCGTAACTTTTACGCCTAATTCCAGAAATCCACAAGCACAGTCCAATCCAACTAAACCAGCTCCCATCACAACAATATGTTTCGCCGTTTTTGCCACTTCTTTGAGCGTATCAATATCTTCAATATTACGAAATCCGATTACATTCTTAGCTTCTTTTAAATGCTTCACAGGAGGAATGAACGTATGAGATCCCGTTGCAATTAATAACTTATCATAAGATATCAATGTTCCATCTTCTAATAAAACCTGTTTTTCTTGCCGCTTTAGACCAACACATGCTTTCCCTTTGATCCATTTCACTTGATAGCAGTCTTCAAAGTTTTTTTCAACAAAACAAAGCTGTTCAATATTTCTCTCCCCACCTAAGTATTGATGAAGAATACAACGAGAATAAATTTCCCTATCTTTGGAAATTAAAATAATTTCGCTTTCTTTATCCAGTTTCCTTAACTCTCTTATTCCATTAATACCCGCTGCGGAGGAACCTAACACCACATATTTCATTCGTTACACCTCCTCCAATGTAATCGCATGCATTGGACATTTTTCCACACACATCGGCTTTGCAGTTCCATCTTCGCTTCGATGGACACACATATTACATTTCATAATTTCTTTCTGGTGAATGCTATCATACTTCAAAATTCCATATGGACAGGACATAATACACATATAACAGCTTGCACATTGGTTTTTATCATATTCTACATATCCCGTTTCTGGATTTTTCTTCATAGCCCCTGTCATACAAGTGTATACACATTCTGGACGTTCGCAGTGACGGCAAAAAATCGGTGCTGGCTTCGTTTCACTATCAATTGTAACACGGTTTCTAGCATCTCCACTTTCGGTCTGATGGCTTACCACACATGCAGTTACACAAGTCAGACAACCAATACAGCGGCTACGGTCAATTTTAATTCGATACATAAGCCCCTCCTATTCTTTTTCAAATCGTACTGGTGTTGCTTTATAAGATGGTTCTTTGGAATAAGAATCATAGATCGACGGCGTTAGTTTATTACATTCCATGTAATGAATTGGTGCATATAATTCTTGATACTGTACATGATTGGTTACTTTAACCGCAAATACCGCATTTTGTCCATTGATCGAATATACACGAATTTCATCCATTTCTTTTATGTTATTTTCCTCTGCCAATTTTGTATTCATATACAAATATGCTTTTTTGACTGATACATCTTCCACAAACTTCACTTCTTTTGTACGGCTCTGTGTATGCCACTGCCCAACACTTCCACGTCCTGTATTTAGTACATATGGAAATTGTTCTGTCGTTGGCAATGGATTTTCACGAACATCCTCAAAAATAAACTGAGCTTTTTTTGAAGGAGTAAAAAACTGACCATCCTCATAAAGCCGTCTCTGTTCTTCTTTATTTTCTGCTTCTTTTCCCTCTGGATACGGCCACTGAATTCCATGAGAACCTTCTAGTCCTTCCCAAGTTACGCCCGTGAAATCACAAGGCATGTTTCTGGAACATTCTTTCATTAAATTAAAGCAATCCTTTGGAGTCTCCCAGCCTTTTAACGTATCTCCCATACCCAAAGCTTTCCCAACGCCCAGAACTGCCTCATAATCTGAAATTTCATTTTCTCCTCGTTTTAATACTGGACGCATTGCAGAAAGACGACGCTCCAGATTAATATAAGTGCCTTCTTTTTTCAAACCTGGCACCACTGGAAAAAAGACAGTACAATCTTCTGCGCTTTCAATCGTATCATAAATATCTTGAACAACAAAGAGTTCTAGTTTCTTTGCTGCTGAGGCAAACGTCTCATTATTTGTCCAGCTATGTCTTGGATTCGTACATAAAATCCAAAGTCCTTTGATTTCTCCTGCATTAATTCCTTCAATAATCTGATTATAAGTTTTCGTTGGCTTTTCTGCAAGCATACTTTCATCGACTCCAAGTACCTCAGCAACTCGCTTTCTTCTCACATTATTTGTAAAATCTCCACCGCCAAACAGTACCGTCGTATTGCTAAAGCATCTCGACCCCATAGCGTTACACTGACCCGTAATAGAATTGGCTCCTGTCCCTGGTTTTCCGATATTTCCTGTCATTAATGCTAAATTTATAATGGCCTGTGCTGTACGCACTGCTTCATACCCTTGATTCACTCCCATCGTCCACCAAAAAGAAACCCGTTTTCCATTATGAATTAATTCTACTAATTCTAAAATTTGTTCTTTGGAAAGCCCTGTGCCACTTACAGCTCGTTCCAGTGTATAGTCTTTTACAAATTGTTTAAACTCTTCAAATTTTTCGGTATGTTCTTTAATAAACTTATGATCCAAATAATCTTTTTCAATTAACTGATTTGCAATCGTATATAACAATAATAAATCACTTCTCCATTTTAACCCATACCAATAATCTGCATTCATAGCAGTTTCCGATTCTCTTGGATCAATTACAATAATTTTATGATTTGGCACTTTGTTCTGTCTTACTCTTCCCCATAAAATTGGATGTGCCACAACTGGATTTGCTCCGATGAAAATAATCGTATCTGATAATTCTAAATCTTTCAACGTAAATCCTGGTGCATCAAATCCATAGCTCTGTTTATGAGCCACAACTGCTGTTGCCATACAAAGCCGTGTATTTCCGTCCACATTTGCTTTTAAATAATTTCTCATTACATGGCCAAAAATAGCAAATTCTTCTAACGTCAACTGTCCTGTACTAATTCCTGCAATGCTTTCTGTCCCATACTTGGCTTGTAATTCCTTTAATTTATCTGCTACATACTGAAATCCAGTTTCCCAATCAACCTCTTGAAAACTTCCATCTGCCTGGCGAATTTTTGGCAAACTATTTGGTTTTACAGTCGTCTGTTGCTTATCCAAAGACAATCCTTTAATACAACAAAAACCATCATTTACTGGATACCCCTTCGTTGGCACCGTTTTAACAACTCGATTATTTTCCACATAAAAATCCAGATTACAGTCAATGGCACAATAATTACAAGTTGATTGTACTTTCTTCATAAAACATCCGCCTCTCCTCTATCGATCGAAATGAATTCCGTCCCAATAGATACATTCTTTCATAATCGTTTCTGGCATTAACTCTACACCATCCAATGCCCATTTCTTATACTCTTCAAACCCTACTCGGTCAATAATATATCCAATATGTTCTTTTCTAGCTGGTGCATCTGGTGAAATATATTTCTCTACAAACTTATAAGTATTTAAAATAATTTTAATAATATTTTCTGCATCTGCCCAAACTAAGAAATCCTGTCCAAGACGTGGATTTTTCTTTCCCGTTCTTCCCATAATCGCAAGTTTATAATATTTCTTCTTACTTCTTGTCAAGGCTCTTGTTGGACATTTTGTAATACAAACCCCACATCCAATACATTTTTCTTCATCTCGAACAATCTTATAATTTTCCACACGTAATGCATTAACCGATAATTTTTGACAGCCCTTTACACAGGCTTGGCAGTTGACACAGCGTGTTGGATCATACTGCGGCATTGTCATACCGATAATTCCAAAATCATGCATTCTGGCTTTCGCACAGTCATTGGAACAGCCCGTACATGCAATTTTAAAATGTAAATCATTTGGAAACACCGCTTTCTCAATTTTCTTTGCCAACTCTGCCGTATTATAATTTGCAAATGGACAGACATTATTCCCGATGCATGCACTAATATTTCTTGTACCAGAAGCTGGATATCCAGTATTTGGATCGGTTTGATTAATCTCTAATAACTCAATAATTGGCTGAAGTTTTTTATTAATCTCATCCATATCCTCATAACGGATTCCTTCAATTTCAAATCCCTGTCTCGTTGTTAAATGTACATATCCATTTCCATAAGTTTGTGCGATTTCTTGCACCATTCCAAGCACTTCTGCATTTAAATATCCGCCAGGTACACGAATTCTGGATGCTCCAATCCCTCGAACCTTCGATACACGAAATGCATTTTTCTTTAATTTCTTTGTATTAATATCCAGTCCCATTATGCGCCTCCTAATCTATTAATTCTTTTCCATCCACGTAGTTAAAAACTGGTCCGTCCAGACAAATATAAGTATCTCCAATTTTACAATGCCCACATTTTCCAAGTCCACAGCACATCTTTCTTTCATTGGATACCCAAATATTTTCCTCTGCTACCCCAAGTTTCAAAATTTCCATAACAGTAAACTTAATCATAATTGGCGGTCCAACACAGATAAACGATGTGTTTTTTATATCTTTGAATTTAAGATCTGGAATATACTTTGTTACCATTCCAACTGGTCCTTCGTATCCTTCTGGAGCAGTGTCAACAGTCTGAATCACTTGCATTCGATTCTTCCAAACCGCAAAGTCTTCTTTAAATAATACATCTTTTGGAGACTTGAATCCTGCAATCAGCGTCATAGTTTCCACCTCATCTCGATGATGAGCAAAATAATCTACCACACCACGAACAGGAGAAAGTCCTGTACCTCCTGCAATTACGACTAATTCTTTTCCCTTATAATTTTCTATGTCAAAGCCGTTTCCGTAAGGACCTCGGATAAAAAATTGATCGCCCACATAATTTTCAAAAATTTCATTTGTGACCTTTCCAACTCGACGAATCGTAAAATCAATCGTATCCTTTCCGATTCCACTTACAGAAATCGGTGCTTCTCCATACTTTGGAATCGATACTTCAAAAAATTGCCCTGGCTTTACATCTCCACAAAATTCCATACGAAACGTATACTCTAAATCCGTATGTTTGATTACTTCTCGGATTGTTGATAACTGAGGAATATATTCATTTTTCATTCTTCATTCTCCTCCTTCGCCAAACGATTCACACAGTTTGAATAAGAAATATACTCTGGACAAACATCATCACAACGTCCACAGCCAACGCACATTGGATACCCAAACCTTTTTTCAAAATCATAAATCTTATGCATTACTTTAAAACGCATTCGATCGCTCTGTTTTTGTCTAAAACCATGTCCTCCTGCCATCTCAGTATACCCATCTACCTGACAAGAAGCCCAGACTCTTCTGCGTTCTCCTACCTTTGGATTATCCTTATAAAAAATATCCTGCATCGTAAAACAGGTACAAGTCGGACAGACAAAGTTACAGCGTCCACAGCCAATACAACGCTCTCCATATTCCTGCCAGATTTCCTTTGTAAAACTTTGATTTGATAATTTTCTTGGAAGTACTACCTTCTCTTTATTTTCTGTTACAAAATCAGGAATTACTTCGGTAATTTCCTTTCCGTTTACAAACATCTCTAATTCTTTGCATTTAATGTCCACATATACCGTATCTCCACTTAACTTCAAATAAGCATCATACTGATTCGTCTGGTTTGTTCCCATACTGACACAAAATCCCGAATCACAAGTCGTTTCACAACCCATTAAAATAAATTTCGCTTTTTCTCTAGTTCTAGCATAGTAAAAGTCTTCAAATCCATTTCTTAAATAAATTTCATCCAAGCGTTTTACTGCATGCAAATCACAGGAACGCAAAAAGATTAAAATATCTTTTTCCACTCCCTTTGGAACGGTTGTTTGATCTTCCGTAAAATAAAACAATGTCTCATTAATTGGAAGCAATGCTTCTTTGAAAGAATAATCGGATTTTTTATCCCACACAATCTCATCCAATGAAGTAACTTTTCCATATCGAATGATATCAGTATCGGAAAAACATCCCTCCCCTTCCATCAATTTTGGCGCAACAACTTCATATTGTTTCACCCATTCAGAAAACATCCTATCTGCCTCTGCTCTTGATAACTGGTGTCCCATAAAAACTCCTTTCTTAGACAGTAAAATCTAATTATTGTTGATAATATTTTATCAATGATCCAAAAAAAATTCTGTGATATTCATCACAGAATTCTCTCCAAAATTTATTTCATTTTTTATTTAAATTTACCATTTTTTCCGCAATATCCCTTAGCTTCACTCAGTAGAATTCCTATACTATAACTGTGAATTTTTATTTTTTATGGAAAAACTTTAACAATTCCTGCTGATCCATAATATAAAAAGTTTTTCCTTCTATTCTAATCAGACCTTGATCGACGAGACGTTTCATATTTCGTGAAACCGTTTCTCGTTTGGAACCTACCATATCTGCAAAAAATGTAATGGACAGATCAAATGGAATTTTTATCCCTTCTTTCGTTGGTATACCATAATCTCTTGCCAATTTCCATAACTTCGCTGCAATCTGCTGTTCCAAACGCACGGAACTGCTTGTATTTTTCATCTGATGATAAAGTCTCCGAATTTTGGACGCCATTGATTCCATAACTGCCTGTGCTAAAACAGCATCTTGTCCCATAAGGTATTTCATCGTTTTCACAGAAATCCGAAGTATCTGCGTTTGTGTCAATGCAATTGCAGAAATAGAAGAAGGCTGTCCATCCACAATCGTTTCGTTTAGCATTTCTCCATCTGTGCATAAAAAAATAACTCGGTTTTCATTATGATGATTTAATTTACATAAATATACTACTCCAGTCACAACAAAATAAAAATAGCTAATTGGAGACTGCTCCTGGAAAATACTTGCATTTTTCTTATATGTATGCAACTGAAGATTTGATCTTAGCACCAATTCCGTGGATTTTTGTACATTTGCCAATACTTTTACTCGCTGCATTGCTTGTCGAATATCCATAACCGCTTCCCCTATCCATCCTATTTTCTCATCGTTCTTATTAACCAGCATAGCGATACCTCAAATCTTTGTCAAGGTTTTCCCTTTGTTTCAATTATTTTTCTCCTATCGATCAGTTTACATTTACTCTGTTTTTCGTCTCATTATAACCAATCTATTTCTGATAAATTGTGGTATAATAAATAAAATATAACAAATCAGAAAGGAATCAGCTAAATATGTCAATTAAGTTTAATCAAACAACCAAATCGATTACGTTACATACAAAACACACTTCTTACCAAATGAAGATCGGAAATCTTGACTATTTGCTGCATCTTTACTATGGTCCAACGATTCGTGATGCTGATATGGGATATCAAATTATGCAGTACGACAGAGGATTTTCGGGGAATCCTTACGAATCCAGAAATGCACGAACCTTTTCTTTAGATGCACAGCCACAAGAATTCAGTACACAGCAGCAAGGTGATTTTCGCACTACTAGTATTGAAGTAGTCAACGGAGACGGCAGTTATTCTTATAATGGAAAAGCCGTGGATTTTAAAATCACAAAGGGAAAATATCAACTTGATACCCTTCCTTGCGTGTTTGCCAACGATGGAGACACTGTAGATACACTGGAAGTTACGTTATTGGATACTGTAAGTAACGTTCAAATTATATTACTTTACAGTGTATTTGAAGAAGCAGACATCATTACACGTGCAGTGAAAGTAAAAAACTTAGGTGAGAAGTCCATTCACTTAAAGAAAATTATGTCCGTCTGCCTCGATTTCTTAAATGGCGCTAATTTTGATTTAGTAAGTCTGCCAGGACGTTACGGTCAAGAGCGCCAAGTAGAACGTCAGCGAATGACTCATCACATCCATACAATTGGTAGTGTACGTGGTTCTTCCAGCCACCAGCAAAATCCATTTGTTATTTTATGTGACAGAAATGCGACAGAAGATTACGGAAACTGTTACGGATTTTCTTTGATGTACAGTGGTAATTTCCTTACCGAAGTAGAACTGGATCAATACGATCAGCTTCGTCTTGTTATGGGAATTCATCCAAAGCAGTTCGTGTATGAGATAAAACCACAGGAAGTATTTGAAGGGCCAGAAGTAGTAATGGCATTTACCGAACATGGTTTTACAGGATTGTCTCATTTATATCATGACTTCTATCGTTCTAATTTATGCAAGAGTAAGTTTGTAAAAGATGTCCAGCGTCCAGTTCTTATCAATAGCTGGGAAGCTGCATTTATGGACTTTGATGATGTAAAATTAGTAAATATTGCAAAAGCTGCCAAAAAAATGGGTGTAGATTTACTCGTAATGGACGATGGATGGTTCGGAAAACGAGATGATGATAACAGTGGACTCGGCGATTGGGTCGTAAATGAAAAGAAAATCAAATGCGGACTTCATAAATTAGTTGAACAGATCAATGATCTTGGCATGAAATTTGGAATCTGGTTTGAACCAGAAATGGTTTCCGAAGACAGCGATTTATACCGTGCTCATCCAGAATGGGCAATGCAAATTCCAGGGCGCCATGCTGTCCGCAGCCGTAACCAAATGGCCTTGGATATGTCTCGGAAAGATGTACAAGACTATTTAATTGAAAAAGTAAACGCTATTTTAGACGATGCCAATATTTTCTATGTAAAATGGGATATTAACCGTTCTCTTGCCGATATTTGGTCCAATAACTTACCAGCAGATAAACAAGGAGAAGTATACCACCGTTATATTCTCGGATTATACCGTGTTATGGACGCCATCATTAAAACTCATCCAGATATTTTATTTGAAGGATGCAGCGGCGGAGGCGGACGTTATGATGCGGCAATGCTGCATTACTATCCACAATATTGGGTCAGTGACAACAATCATCCAATTGACCGCTTAAAACTTCATTATGGTACTTCGTTTGTTTATCCAATTTCCAGCATGGGAGCACATATTTCGGATAGCGGACGCCTCGTACCTCTTAAAACAAAGGCAGTCGTTGCAATGTGCGGAACGTTTGGATATGAACTTGATGCAACTCATCTTTCTGAAGAAGACCAAAATCTTTGTAAAGAACAAAGCGACTTGTTCCGAAAATATTATCACATTATCTTCGATGGTGATTATTACCGTCTAACCAATCCATTTGAAATTGGAAACATGACTGCATGGCAGCATGTAACAAAAGATAAAAGTGAATCCTTATTAAGTGTTGTCGTTACAAACCTTACTTGCAATGGACCACAGGAATACATTCATGCCAAGGGGTTAGAACCAAACGCAATGTATACAATCAACGGCAGCAAAGAAGTTTATTCTGGCTCCGCATTAATGAATGCAGGAATCCCAATCAATCGAGAGGTTCCAGAATACACTGCATTCCAATTCCATTTACAAAAACAATAACCAAAAGGTCATATAAAATCTCTTTTCTATAAAAAGTTAGGGAATGTATTGCAAATTATTAAATGAAACGATAACTTGCTGCATTCCCTACTTTTGGATATCTGTTTTCCAATACTCCTTCCGTGATTGCTATTCATTGATTCGGTTTACTTCCATTTTATTATAAATACCTTCTGCACTTACCCCAGGATGAGTAACTGCAATTCGACAAACGTTTTCCACTACCTCTGCTCGCAGTGATAATTCTTCTGCAATCTGGTTAATTTGTTTTCCTTTTTGCATGGAAGTTAGAATTTTTTGAATCATGGCAATGGATAATTGATTTTCTTTTGATAACTTCCGAGAATTTTCTTCTTCGGAATCCAACGTTATCTTTTCGACTTCATAACTTCCATTTTGAATGGTCATAACTGCCATAGTCAAATCTCCATAAAATCTTCGTCTTCCGCAACTACCAGGATTCAGCCAAAGAATTCCATCTTTTTCCTCATAGAAATATTTATGGGAATGTCCAAATACAATCACATCTACCTTTGGACGTGGATACGGAACTTTCTTCCTATTATGAATTAAGAAAAACTTCACTCCTCCAATTGAAAACGGATAGGTATCCAAATAACTCGATGCCCACTCCCCATCACAATTGCCACGAACCGCATAAAGTTTTCCAATCGGTGTCAACTCACTTACAATAAAGGATCGATCCATATCCCCCGCATGAATAATATGAGAACATGTCCTTAACACTTCCTTCACATCTTCTCTCAGTACTCCGTGCGTATCCGAAATAATACCAACTCGAATTGGAACCGATGATTCTTCTGTTTTCAAATTCTCACCTCACAGTCTCCAAAATCTTTGCCATATAATACTCATCTACATAAGCTCCATTCACAAACATAGATTTTTTCTTGATCCCCTCCACAACAAAACCATTTTTCTCATATAACCGTTTTGCTGAAGTATTGGAACACATCACCGTTAACTCCAACCTTACTAGTCGTTGTTCTTTTGCCCAATTCTCTAACCGTTTAAAAAATTCGGTACCAATTCCTCTTCCTCGATAGCCTTCCCGTATCCCTACCACAATATATGCCCTATGAGAAACTCGATTTAACCTGCCTCTTTCCGCCATAATATATCCAACAATTTCCTGATCCACTTCTGCAACCAATAAAAAATCGGTTCCATCAATAGAACTCTCAATCATCCGCTTTAAGCCTTCCGTCGATTTTCCTCTTTTTTCCCGTTCTCCAGGCTCGTATAACATAAACTGCGTTTCTTTATCCAACTGATTCAGCAAATTCCAAAACGCTTCTACTTCATCTATTTGTAACTTTCTAAATTTTATCATCTAACTCATCCTCAATTAAAAGCATTTTTCTGACTTCGTTGCTAAAAAAGAAGGAATTCCATATTCATGTAATTTTCCAACCCCATTCGTATCCTCGTATAAATCTCGCAAAAGAAATCCAGCCTCCAACTGTCCTCCAATTTGTTCTTCCAATGTGTGAGAAAATTGGATTCCATCCTTCTGGATCTGAAGCTGCTGCATTTGATCTGGATTTAACAATGGATTAAACGGCAATTTATTTACTACCTGACTTTCTGAATCATCCAAAATATAGTTCAATCCGTTATCCAATCCAGAAAGCAAAATACCGCCTCGTTTCAAAACTCGATAACATTCTTTAAACAACGGCTTAACTTCTTCAATATAGCAATTGGAAACTGGATGGAAAATCAGATCAAACTTCCCATCTTCAAAAGGCAGCGGTTTTGACATATCCGCTTTTATTATTTCAACATGATACCCTTCCCTTCTCGCAACCATTGCTTCACTTTCCAACTGCTTATCTGAATAATCTAAAACTGTACATTCTGCACCCAACGCAGCAAAAATTGGAATTTGTTGACCACCACCACTTGCCAATCCTAGTACCTTCTTACCTTGCAAATCTCCAAACCATTCATGTGGAACTTTCTTCGTTGGCGTCAGCAAAACATCCCAATCACCTTTCTTTGCCTTCTCAAATACTTCATGAGAAATCGGAATTCCCCATTCCCATCCCTCCTCAACCCATTGGTCAATCACCTTCGCATTCATCTGTTGATATTCCATATTCTTTTCCTCCATAATTACCCCCTCATATAACCAAAACCAATTAGTTCAAAACGATATACCCTTAACGGGCTTTTTTTATTTTCACCCCTTCACTTTCTAGAAACCTTTATTTATAAGGGGTTTAGAGCCTGTTTTTGCAGGTATTTGCCAGAATATTCTGAATACAGGCATTTTTTGTATTTTTTCTGGATTTTTTTAATGAGATAATCATATCATTTAATTATATTAAATATAACATCTAATTCCAGTTAGAAATTCTTCTTTTTTATTATACTAAATTCTCTTCCTTGGTACAACCATAACTCGCAATAATGCAAAACATAAATAAGCTATCCAACTGTTTTCCTAGCAGTTATAATGTTAATCAATAGGTTGGACAAAATCTTCCTTATTTCTCCTGTTCATGTATTCTGCCATCTGTATCTTTAATTTTTACTGTTAAAATACAGATGACAGATACTTTTTTCATTATTTTTTTTGTTTATTTGTTGTTGGTCGATAGATACCATCTATGATTCCATTTTCTTGAGATAGTGAGATTAATTCTAATGGAATTGCTTTTTCATTTTTTTCAAATAAACGAATTCCATCTCCCAGAATCGTTGGGATAATACTAAGATGGTATTCATCTATCATATTTTCTGCAATGCATTGTTGTGCAATGTCTGCTCCTCCGCAGATCCAAATATGTTTTCCATCCTGTTTTTTTAAGGTAGTAATTAAATTTTTTAATGATTGATTGGTAAATATAATATTGGTTGTATTTGGAAGCTTCTTATGCGTTATAACATAGCAGTTCATATCTGAATAAACCCATTCCTCTGGAGAAAGTTCTGTTACAATTTGGTTATAAGTGCGATATCCCATAATGACTGTATCCACAGTCTGAGAAAATGCTTTGTACCCATAATCGCTCTCATAATTCTTTTCCTGCCCCACCAACCAATCTACCTTTCCATTTTTATCCGCAATATATCCATCCAAACTCATTCCAATATATAAGATTGTTTTTCTCATATTAATTGACATGTATCATCTCCTATCTAATATAGTTTTGCTTGTAGTATCAGTTGTTTTTTAGATTTGATCCAATAATTCTCTTTTATAAGATAATTCTTTTTAGTTTTCTTAATACTATGCTTATTCTCTCAACTTATCCTAGCTTTTGAATATTCTCATAGTATATTTAATACAAAAATACATCACTATTTCCTCATCTAACCTCTCTCTACTATTCAAAAACTTTTTTTGCAGAAACAGACTCTTCTTCATCACAATCGTATATAGATTTTTTCTCTCGTAACACTAAATCAATTTCTTGTAAAATGGATTCCTTAAAACTATCAACATAAATACTATCTTTAATAGACATAGCACACTTTTTTAATTCATCATTATTTAATTCTTTTTCTGGAGTAAACAAAGTAATAATCATTAGATTTAGATTCCTTCCATATTTTTCACTAGAAAAAAGAATAGAAACACAACGATTCTTCTTACTATTAAATTGAAACAATATAGCATTTTCATTTTCTTCATTTACACGATTAATTGCTTTTGCAGTTACTTTTTCACAAGTTACTTCTCCATCAAAATCCTCGATCATATCTACAAACTGACTATAAATTTTATCCTGATCTACCTTTTGTCCTTTAGATAAAGGTATCGTTTTTTTCCATTTTTGAATAGCAAGAGAATATTTCAATTGCATATTCTTCATAGATAATTTACGGAAAAATACTTCATATTCTGCTGCTTTCCAATCAATAGAAGAGGTATCATAAAGGAACTCTCCCGTTGGTTCTATTTCATAAATTTTTACATTCGATGTTCCACCATTCTCAAGAAAACTAAGTCGTTCTTGCAGATCGGCAGGCAATTGTACATTAAATTTAACTAAATTTTTCAAAATTTCTCTTTCTAACTCATAAAGTTCCATCCATGCTAAACCAGAAGCGAATATATAACACTCTGCTTCGTTTTTCAATGATATGTTCTTTCTAAGCCATAAATTCACATAATCCATTTCTTGACGAACAGTTTCAATTCCTCCCATCTGGTTTTTTGCATAAATTCTGGCTAATATTTCTTCTACCTTTACAAAACCAATTAATTCTCCATTTTTATTCTTACTATTTGTAAAATATTTTGTTGTATATATACCGTAAATATTTCTAGCTGAATCAAATTTAGTTACATTAAACGGTTTTTTCTTAGCATAATACCACATCAATTTACAAGAGATTTCAATAAATTCTGGTGTAAGATTCTTAACAATACCTATATAATATCCATCTGTATTATCATTCACATTATTAATACTAGTTTGCAGTCGATGCTCAATTTCGAGAGCATGTATGTCCATATATTCCATCTCTTTTGAATCATCTAGTGGAAAATTACAGTCACCATACATATCAAAACTTATATAATTCGTAGTTTCTTCCAAACTATGAATAAATTTTTTCAATCCATCAATCGCTGAATTAAATTTATTATCTTGTCTATAAGAGGCTTTCAGACACTTTAATGCATCTAATACACATTTAATTGCATAATTTCCATACATATTTCCAGTTATATAATTTTTAATCCATTCCTGATGATATGAGAGTCGTTCATCAAATCTTTTTATATATTGTTCCCTCATTTCTGCATTCATCATTTCTTTTTCCAATCTCCATATTGGACTATACAAACTTTCTTCTTCCACGCCTGATCCTATACTATTTTCAATTATCTGATAGCATTTCACTAATCTATTATCCCAGTCAATAAATTGATTTTGCCATTCTATCTTCCTTCTTTTTAATTCTTGTTCTCTTCTTTCTATCTCATGTGACCGTTCAAGTTCTTCTCTCTTTCTTTTTTTAATTTTACTATTTATAATCCCTCCGATTACTCCCCCTATAATATTTATAACTATCAAGAAGATAGCATGATAAACCGTAATTGCATCCTCACTAACTCCCATGATATCAAACAATAAGGCTCCTATGCACCCTCCTATAAATATACCTATAATAATCGCAAGCATTGTTCTCATTCCTTTCTTAAATACATAATATTTCGCTCTTGATTATACATTGTAATTTTCTATCTCCACCGACTTTCTTATCTTACAATATGCTTTCTAAACCTTTGTTTTATATCTAATTTCAGATATTTCATTATTTATGTATTTTTAGCTTTTAAACTTATTACAATAATATATCAATCTAAACATATATAAAAATCTTCCAATTACAATATATATCATTTGCTAATATCTTTTAAAAATCTCTTTGCCATATTTGGAAACCATTTCTCAATAAACTTGACCGTCATTTTATCATTTTCCGCATAAATGGCAAAGAGATTTGCAAATACTTCTCTTTCTACTGCTTTTTTGGGACCTGTAATTTCAAACCAATATTCATTTTTATGGTAATAGTAGCTTGCTCCAGCTTCATAGTAAGTTTTCCTTACAACAGTATCATTTAAAAATAAACCTGAAAGGATTCCTGAAATATATCTATTCCCAATAACCTCAGAACTAGATAAATCTAACAGCATATTTTTTTTATTTGTAATGCCATCATTTGTACTACTATTGAACCAATACATATCAGCCTCAATTGCATATTCAAAATTTTCTTCCAAAGAAGGTCTTCCTAGCTGAGCATCTACAAAATGCCCCAATTCATGTCGAAAAGTTTCCGCATATTCTTCATTACATTTTCCCTCATCCATTCTAATTATATTTTCTTTTTCAGAATAATGAGAAGTAACTCTACCTTGAATACCATTTTTATCTTTTTTTATTTCTGTTGGCAGAACAGAAAGTTTATATGAATATTCACATACTAATTTTTTTATATTTTCTGATGCATTGGAAAAACTTTCTATTACTGCTGTTTTTCTAGTATTAGGTACTGCATCTAGTACATTGAAATATAATTCTTTATACTTTACCTTCTCTTTTCATAAAGTATTTAATTGATTGGAAACATTATTTAATTCTTTTTCTGTACTAATAAGACTATTTTTTATATCTTCAAGTTGCTCATGATTATCTTCTAATATCCGAATACCTTCCTCTATCTTTTTGTCTAATCCAAACGGTTCTAAAAAATTCTTTACTCTTTCAAGTCTATCTTTTTCCTCTAAATTACTTTTTTCAGACTCATTAGTCTCTTGTTTCATATTTTCTATATCTTTAAAGTCACCCTCCATTTCTTTAGACAAAGCTTCCCCTTTTTCCGCATTTTCTTTTAAACTATCATTAATACTTTCCATTAGTTGCCTTTGCACCTTTTCATCAATTTTAGATGCTTGTATATTCATTCCTGCTTCTAAAATCTTTTCTTTGTTTGCTTTTAATTCTTTTAATTCACCTTTCTTTACTTCCAAATTCTGCTGAATATCTTCTACTTTTCCTTTTGTCCTATCAATGTTATAATTGCTCATAATAACTCCTCCTAATAAAAATATTTTTTAACTACCAATAACATATTGTATTGCTACATTTACTACCTCATTCTCATAACGTGTGCCTAATTGTTGAATGGTTCTATTAAGTTTATCTTTCTTCTCTTTTTCAATAAAGCGTTCTGATATAAATGAACACTCTAATAAAAGCCTACTCTTCATTAACCGAAATCCATTCATTATCTTAGTACAGGTTTTTAACTGTTTTTCAAATTTATTGTAGGAAAAATTTTCCGAATTAAAATCTTCTAATTGTTGAACTACTTTTCGTTCTGTCTCATTCCATTCAAATACCTTATGCTCTAAATTTTTCCATTGTTCCTCTGCCTCTAATTTACAAAATTCGAAAAACTTCCCCCTTTTCCGCAACATTATTTCATACAATGTTATATCTTTTGAAATTTTCTTTTTTTCCTCCTCATTCTCATGTTCTTCTACTTTACAAACTCGTATTTCAAATGGTCTTAACATTTGTTCATAAGTATATAGTGCCTGTCCCTTTGTATAAATTGCCATATTTTCTATTTGAAGCGGGCTGGCTGACATTGTGTTTCCGACTAATCCCCGATCATCTGATGCAGTTAATCGATGTACTAATTTAATATTAGTATTTTTTATCACCTCAGGCGCCATTGCTGTTGGAAGCTGATCAGCAATAATAATTCCTTCTCTCAAAGCTCGAACTTCAGCAAGCATCTTCACAATAAAAGCAGTTGCTGCAATTTTAGGATTTGAATCCAATCCATCTTTTACTTGAGATTCAGTAGCAATCAAATTATGTGCTTCTTCAATAAAAATTACATGTCGTACAGGTAGTTCTTCATTTTTAAAGGGATTAACCTTCAATACTTCTCGAATTAATGTACACAATAATAATGTAACAAAATTAGCGATTCCTTCTCCTAATGCTTCCAATTCAATAACAATTGGATACTCTAACCATTGTTCTGGAGAAATAGTTGATGTTGATACATCAAAGATTTCTTTCATTTCTCGTCTCAAGAGGCTTCCAATTCGCATTTCTAAAACAGAACGTATATTACCACGAATTTCACTATCATAGCTTGTCTTCGATAACTCCTTTTCAAATTGCTCATATAGCTCAGACATAGTTGGATATTTTTTTATTCCTAGATTTACATCATTTACATCCCATTCATGCTTTTCATATATTGCCTGAATCGCTTTATCTAAAATAAATGGAGCTGGAGACGGAATTGGAAAAGCTCCTTCAAATACTTGACATAATTTACTAATGTGCTCCGATAAAGTTAATCCCCTAGCAAATTCAAACGGATTAATTTTTATTGGAAAATCTGTAGATGCAGAAGGAGAAAAAATAAGCAATTCTGGTATGTCAAATAATGCTAACTCCCTATATTCCTTTTTTGCTGGCTCTAAAACCAAAAAAGGTATATGTAATTTATCAAAAGTACCATCTTTTTTAATAATTTTATGATTCCATAAGCTATTTGCAATATGAAGCATTGTATTCGTCTTTCCAGAACCTGGTACCCCGCATACAAACATATGTTTTGGAAATAATTCAGGTAGAATCTTTACTTCATAATTATTTTTATCTCTTCCAATAATAATACCCTCATTTTCATGGATTGGGGAAGTTTCTTTTGGTAATTCAATATTTTCCCCATCATATAATACAGGAAGTCGTACAAACATAGCTATTTCTTCTGTAGTAAAAGTTGTTGCCCAATTTTTCATTGATCTTGGAGCATCTTTTGAATAACAGTCCTCTGGGACTTTATTAAAAAAATCTAAAACAGAATACTCTCCCTTTTGATTGGAAATTGTAGCATTACCACTATCAATACATTCAGAAATAACACTGTCTAATAATAATTGACAAGATTGTTCATCATTAGAAAACGCACAAATTCTACATCGAAAAACAGAAAATGTATCCACCGCTTTTAACCATTCCTCATACTGTCGTAAAGTTTCATCTGCATTTGGATCACGTTTTTCTTGTTGTAATTTAAAATAGTCACTTATGCCATTATCACGTCTAGATAAATTTCTTAAATAAGAAAGAGGTCGTTCAAAATTTTTATGTATCTGTTCTTCCATATCTTTTTCTACATATAAATCAACTCTATAACAACATTTTTCATTAAATGACTGCATTAATTTAATTAAATTATATAATCGAGCTTTTTCATTCATTTTCCAGTTCGGTACAACATAGAAATATTGCTCCTCATCATTAACAATGGTCTGTAAAAATCGTTCTTTTTTTCTTAAAATAGACATATAAGAAAATGTAATGTCTTCAATCCTCTGATTCCGAATCTCTAACAGTTGAAAATATTGAGATACATTGGATGCTTCAACTATTTTTCTCAATTTCATATAATATGTATTATCTTTTTCATTTCCAGAAAAGATTATATAAATTTGAAGTTTCTTTCCTGATGGAAACCCCTCATCATAATTAAAAATAAAATGTATATTAATTCTTCCCACAAGGGCAACTCTGTACATCTGCCTAATAAATTGAGTTTGAGCTTCTAACATACCATCTATACCAGTATCAGCAAAAGCTTGATATTTACTTAATGTTAAGTCTGGTATACTTCCAACTTTATATATTAACATACAAATTTTCTCCCTTTCAATCTAATTTTTACAGCATTTTTACAAAATATTTATTAGAAATAATTTTATCACATATATAAAATTTTTTCAATTAAAAATATACTGATCATATAGAAAGTTATCTCGATCTTTCTCTTTTTTGTAGATTTCATTTTTATTTTTTATCCATTATAACCAATACTCTAATTGACAATCACACGGTTCCTGTTCTACATGTTCTTTTTTATATTCCACTGCTTCTACACATCCCATTGCATGATAAAAAGCCTGACTTTCTACCGCAGAATGTGCAGAAATATATAGTTTTTTCGCACCATTTGATTTTGCCCATGCAGCGGCTAATTGAAATAATTGTTTTCCGATTCCATGTCCTCTCATATCTTCTGATACATGGATGCTGGAAAGATCCATATATTCTTGATTTTTTCCAAATAATGCGGGCTCTACGGAGGCAAATCCTTTTAACTGTCCTTCTAAGAAAGCTCCAAATACTACTCCACCTGTCCGAATTGTATTTTTTAAACATTTTATAAGAATATTATAATCTTCTTCGCTCCATTGATCAATAAATGGTGCGTCTTGTATCGTCCATTTATTATTCACTTTACGCCAACATTTTTGCACTACCTGATGACGTTCAAAATGAAGAAACAAGTTTCTTTCTAT
>DVHN01000153.1 GCA_018712075.1 Candidatus Fimimorpha faecalis | reverse complement strand
TATAAATATTATTATTCTTCTTGTAATTTACTTAATTTGGCTGCTTGATCTGCTGCAATTAAACTGTCAATAATTTCAAACAAATCTCCATCCAAAATAGAGTCTATTTTATACAATGTTAATTTAATTCTATGTTCCGTTACTCGTCCTTGCGGAAAATTATAAGTTCTAATTTTTTCTGAGCGGTCACCTGTTCCAATTTGACTTCGTCTCTCTTCTGCTTCTGCATTTTGTTTTTTTGCACATTCTAATTCATATAATTTTGCACGCAGCACACGTAACGCCTTATCTTTATTTTTTAACTGCGATTTTTCATCTTGACAAGAAATAACAATTCCTGTTGGAATATGAGTCAAACGTACCGCAGAGTCCGTTGTATTAACACATTGTCCTCCATTACCAGATGCACGAAATACATCAAACTTACAATCATTCATATCAATTTGAACATCTACTTCTTCTGCTTCCGGCATAATCGCAACCGTACTAGTGGAGGTATGAATTCTTCCACCACTTTCGGTTTCTGGTACACGCTGTACACGGTGAACTCCACTCTCATACTTTAATTTTGAATAGGCACCCTGACCGCTAATCATGAAAACAACTTCTTTCATACCGCCAATTCCACTTTCACTGACATTCATTGTTTCCACTTTCCAGTGATTACGCTCTGCAAAACGTACATACATACGATATAATTCTGCTGAGAAAAGGGCAGCCTCATCCCCGCCTGCACCTGCACGGATTTCCACAATAACATTTTTATCATCATTTGGATCTTTTGGCAGTAAAAGAATTTTTAATTCGGTTTCATAACGCTCAATATCTTTTTTGGCCTGGGCCAATTCTTCCTTGAGCATTTCACGCATTTCTTCGTCATTTTCTTCTTCCAGCATTAAAACACTATCTTCCACTGTCTGTTTCGCTTCTTTATAAGCTTTATATGTTTCAACAATCGGTTCTAAATCCGATTGCTCCTTCATTAATTTACGAAAACGATTTTGATCTTCAATAACATATGGATTATTTAATTCCTGCATCAATTCCTCAAATCGAATTAAAAGATCATCCAACTTATCAAACATTTTTTTCAAATCCTTTCTTAAATAACAATCATTAACTATGATTTATTTCAACAAATTCTTTGTTTTATAACCGCATGATAATAGCAGTTATTTTCTTGCCTTTACCACCCGATTTTTTCCAGATAAATCTGCAATCACTTCAATTTCCTTATACTTATTTCTCTCCAATATAGTACAAACAGCTTCTGCTTGATCATATCCTATTTCATAAAAAATTTTTCCATCTGAATTTAAAAAATCTACTGCAAATTTGCTAATTGTTTCATAAAAATACAATCCATGATTCGGTCCATACAAAGCCTGATATGGTTCATATTTTTTCACTTCAGGTTCAAGAGTCTCAATCACTTCTTTTGGAATATAGGGAGGATTGGACACAATTATATCATATTTTTGAGTTATTGTTTCAAATAAATTTCCCTGATAAAATCGAACTTGTACTCCAGCTCTTTTTGCATTTTCTTTCGCAATATCTAACGCATCAACAGAAATATCTGCCGCATCTACTTGCTGAAAATGTCCTAATTTTGCTAAACTAACTGCAATACATCCAGAACCAGTACAAAGATCCAATACTGTTCCACCTTTTTCTTTTAGCACTTCCTCTACAAGTACCTCGGTATCTTGCCTCGGAATTAATACTTTACCATTTACAAGAAATTCAATTCCCATAAACTCTTGAATACCTAGTATATGTTGCAGAGGAATTCTCATTGCTCGTTTTTTTAATCGACTTCTATATTGTTCCAACAGATCGTGATCCAATTCCTTTGGATCATTTCGATCTACTAAAAATTTTGTCCGATCTATCGAAATCGTATCGCTTAACAAATACCAGGCATCCAGTTCTGCTTCCAAAATCCCTGCGGTTTCCAAAGTTTTTTTTCCCTCTTCTAAAAGTTTAGCATATGTGGTTATTTCAATCATTTTTATTGTTTCCCCACTCCGAATTCAAATAAGTTTTCCAGTCAAATACTGCTTCTACTGCGCAGATCGCAACTTGAATCATACTGCGGTCAGGTTCCTTTGTCGTTAAATTTTGAAGCCATAATCCTGGACGACTTAGTAAATTAATAATTTTATTGTCTGAATTTCCAGCCAATCGCAAAACTTCATAAGAAATACCAGCAATAACTGGAACAAGAATAACACGGCTTAACATACGAAGCCATAAATTATCTACTCGTATTACCATAAATAATAAAATGCTGATTAACATGACAAATAACATAAAACTTGTTCCACAGCGTTTATGCTGTTTTGAACTTTTTTCTACATTATCTACTGTCAACTCTAATCCATGCTCAATGCAATTGATACATTTATGTTCTGCCCCATGGTACATATAGACTCTTCGTATATCTTCCATGCGAGAAATCAACGTAACATAACCAATAAAAATGAGTAATCGTACAATTCCCTCCAACAGCCCAGCAAACCATCCATTCCCAATGATTGGTTTAATTAAACCAACAAGAAACACGGGCAGCACCATAAAAATTCCAATTGCCAATGCAATGGATACCGCCACTGTAATTCCCATAATAATCTTTTCTAAATTATCTCCAAAAAGAGCAATTAACTTTTTCTCAAACTTAGAAGGCTCTTCTTCCTCTTCTTCATAAAAACTGGCAGCATAGGTTAACGTTGACATTCCAAGCACCATAGAATCAATAAAATTAAAGATGCCACGTATAAATGGAAGGCGAAATATTCTACATTTTGATGCAATTCCTTTATAAGTCTCTTTTTTTACTTCAATTGTATGGTCTGGTTTTCTAACAGCAACGGCATAATTTTCTCCATTTCTCATCATAATGCCTTCAATTACCGCCTGCCCCCCAATACCAGATGATTTCATAACATCCTCCTAACGTAAATAAGTATAAAAAAGGCTGAGATTATTCATCTCAACCTTAGTTAAAATCTTACTTTGTAACGCCGTACTTACGGTTGAACTTGTCGATACGTCCACGTGCTGCAGCAGTCTTTTGCTGTCCTGTATAGAAAGAATGACACTTAGAACAAACTTCTACGTGGATTTCTGGTTTAGTAGATCCTGTTACAAATTCATTACCACAGTTGCATACAACCTTTGCCTGGTAATACTTTGGATGGATACCTTCTTTCATGATCTTCACCTCTTTATATTTACTATCGCTGGTTTCCAACCAGCGACCAACGCTTGTATTGTAACATACTTTCTTATGATATGCAAGTAATTTTTTTGTTTTTTTACATCAATGTCTTCATTATATAGGCATAAATTACTTGACTATTATTCGACCAATTATTGCACATTTGTACTGCCTGTTCTTCTCCTGGAACAGCTACATTTAATTCCAGAAGTTTGGATTTTCCCTCTCTAACTTCACAGTGTACAATATAATCATGATTGGTGGATTTATAATAATCTGCTATAATCCCCGTCTCATTTCGCAGTTTAAATTTATTTTCCTTTATAAATTCATCCAAATCCGATACAATCGCTTCTGAAAGTTTATTTCCAAAAAAATAAAAAGCTTCTTCTCCCTCTTTTGTCATCTCGTAGCGTGATGTATTGCGTATTGTCTCTACTTTAATTAAATTAGCCTCCAACAATTCATTTAATACTCTCTGAAATGTAAAATAATTTGTATATTCTTTATCCAAGAAGAACTCGGACATCTGGCCATTTGATAATGGAAACTTTACCTTCTTCAACATATATAGTACCATTAATTTATAAAGTGTAATCGGTTCGGACATCTTCACACCTCCAAAATCCGTCCCTGCCACGTATTTCTTATCTTTAGTTCATGATGAATTTCATTTAACACTTGCATCTTTCTTGTACTCCAAAAAGGAGCAATCAATAAATCCTTTGGTCCATCTCCTGTCAGACGATGAATCACGATTTCTGGAGAAATACGTTCGATACAATCTACTACAAGTGAGACATATTCCTCTTCTTTCAACACTTGAAATTTTCCTGCTTTATAATCCGATGCCAAATCTGTCCCCTTCAAAACATGAAGCAGCTGTAATTTTATTCCTTGAATATCTTGATCATTTAAATAATGAATCGTTGCAAGCATTTGTTCTTTTGTCTCATTGGGTAATCCAAGTATTACATGTACAATTACTGTCAGACCTTTTTCTCTTAGCTGGCGGCATGCATCTTCAAAGCAGTCTAAATGATATCCCCGTCTAATATAGGATGCCGTCTCTTCCCATATTGTCTGTAAACCAAGCTCAACCCAAACTGGCTTTACTTGATTCAACTCTGCTAACAACGCTATTTTTTCTTCATCCAGACAATCTGGTCTCGTTGCAATCGAAATAGCTGCTACTTTTGGATGCTGAATTGCCTCTGTAAATATCTCTCTAAGCCGCTCTACTGGTGCATATGTATTGGTATATGCTTGAAAATAGGCCACATACGCATTGGCATGGAATTTAGAAGTACCCGCAATTCCCTGCTCAATCTGCTCGGTAATACTGTAATTTCTATTCCCAGCAAACTCTCCCGATCCGCCTGCACTGCAAAAAATACATCCTCCTGTGCCAATTTTTCCGTCACGATTTGGACAACTCATTCCTGCATTTAAGGCAACTTTATACACTTTACATCCAAATGTTTGCTGTAAATAATAGTTCAATGAGTAATACGGCTTTTCTCCCCAACGTCTCATCGTATAATATGATCCTTTACTGCACTGCTCACTGCATCGGCTACACGTGGATCAAATGCAGCTGGAAGAATATGATTTTCATTGAGTTCCTCTTGCGCCACTAGCCCTGCAATGGCATTTGCTGCTGCCAGTTTCATCTCTTCTGTAATTGCAGTTGCTCGTCCTTCCAATGCTCCACGGAAAATACCTGGGAAAATTAATACATTATTTACTTGGTTTGGAAAGTCGGAACGACCCGTTCCCACTACCTTCGCTCCCGCTGCTTTTGCTATATCTGGCATAATTTCTGGAACTGGATTCGCCATTGCAAATAAGATTGCATCAGAATTCATACTTGAAACCATCTCCGCTGTCACAATATTCGGAGCAGATACTCCAATAAAAATGTCGGCGCCCTTCAATGCATCTGCCAAACTTCCCGTTTCATGTCCCAAATTCGTAACTTCTACCATCTTTTCCTGCATCCAATTTAATCCTTCCATTCCTTTGGAAAGGATACCAACTTTATCACACATTGTAATATGTGAAAATCCATACGTTAAAAGTAACTTTGTAATCGCAATTCCTGCACTTCCCGCTCCATTAACAACAACTTTACAATCCTCTTTTTTCTTTCCTGTTACTTTCAGTGCATTTATAACGCCTGCCAATACAACAATCGCCGTACCATGTTGATCATCATGAAAAACTGGTATTGTTAAACGTTCCTTCAAACGCTCTTCGATCTCAAAACATCTTGGTGCAGAAATATCTTCTAAATTAATCCCGCCAAACGCTGGCGCAATTCTTACCACCGTCTCAATGATTTCCTCCGTATCCTGTGTATCCAGACAAATTGGAACTGCATTCACATTTCCAAATTCCTTAAACAAAACTGCCTTTCCTTCCATTACAGGCATCGCAGCCAAAGCACCAATATTTCCTAATCCCAAAACTGCACTTCCATCGGATACAACTGCCACAGTATTCGATTTAATTGTATATTGATAAGCTGCCTCTGGATTGTTTGCAATTACTTTACACGGTTCTGCAACTCCTGGAGTATATGCTAATGCCAAATCTTCACTGGTAGAAACTGACATTTTTGCTTTTGTTTCTAATTTTCCATTCCATTCTCTATGAAGTTCTAAAGAACGTTCTGCAATCGTCATGTATGTTACCTCTTTTCTATTTATTATCTTTAATAACTATAACAACTTTGGAAAAGTTCGTCAAGCTCACATTGCCTATAAAAGGAAGGAAAACTTTTCTCTGTTTCTTATACTGAAAAAATTGACCAAACTTTCCACCATAAAAAAATAATATTTTTTACTTTATTTTTATTTACATATAGTATATACTACCAGTATAATATGTAAATATGCATATCTATTCTTTGAGAGGATCTATTAGGTATTTCCTCAGATGGCAGAATCTCATTTCTCTGCTTTTATTATCCAGATTATTCTCAAATATAGTTTATGCTAGAGTTATTTATTTACTCTTTCATTTCTTTTTTTGAACGCAGCTTTTCGCGTTCTTTCCCAAATAATCAATGAAACAAATAAAGGAGTTTATTATGCGTGAAAAATTAGCAAGTCTTCCCCTGTCCGAATTACGGGCAATCGCAAAAGAAAAGGGAATTCGTGGTGTAACTACCATTCGCAAATCTGATTTAATTGAAAAAATCTTAGCTACCGTAGAAGCAGAATCTACAGAACCAGTCTCAACTGAGACGGTACAACCTGTACAACCAGTACAATCCTCTCAATCATCCCAACCAATACAACAGTCTCCAACGCTTCCTCAGTCTCCATATGGACGTTATTCCAGCCGTTTCAATAATAATTATCAAAACCGCACTTATGAAATCAAAGAACTTCGAGATACAAAAGATTATCGTGATTCTAACCGGGATTATTCTGATACAAAAGATTCTTTTTCTGATAACCGTGAGTTTCGTAATAATCGAGAATTCCGAAGTAACCGTGAGTTTCGCAGTAACAGAGATTATTCTGACAATCGAGAGTTTCGCTCTGCTCGGGATTACTCTGATAATCGGGACTTTCGTTCCAACCGAGACTATTCTGACAATCGGGACTTTCGTCCTACTCGGGATTATCCTGACAGCAGAGACTTTCGCATCAGCAGAGACTTTCGTTCCAACCGAGATATGAAAGATATGCGTGAACGTGAATTCAAAGATTCCATCAATAACAGAGATTCTTATGATTTTAAAGACCGAGAACGTTTAGATTTTAATCCTACTGATCTTTCTGATTTAGATAGTGGAGTTGCCGCATATGGAATATTAGAAGTAATGCCAGACGGTTTCGGATTTATCCGTTCTGCAAACTATTTGCCGGGAGATAATGACGTCTACGTCTCTCCTTCTCAAATTCGTCGTTTTAATATGAAGACTGGAGATATTATATCTGGTATGCGCAGAGTGAAATCCCCAACAGAAAAATTTGCAGCTCTTTTATATGTGAATGCTATTAACGACCGAGAACCAAGTGAAGCAGAAAAAAGAACTGCGTTTGAAGATTTAACTCCAATTTTTCCAAATTCTCGCTTGCATTTAGAAACTGATGATATTTCTATGCGTATTGTAGATTTAATCAGTCCAATTGGAAAAGGACAACGTGGTATGATTGTTTCTCCTCCTAAAGCAGGAAAAACTACATTATTGAAACAAATTGCAAAAGCGATCACAACCAATGATCCAAATCTTCATCTTCTTGTTCTTTTGATTGATGAGCGTCCAGAAGAAGTAACCGATATTAAAGAATCCATTGAAGGGGAAAATGTAGAAGTAATTCATTCCACTTTTGATGAAACTCCAGAACATCATAAACGTGTTGCTGAAATGGTATTAGAGCGAGCAAAGCGTCTTGTAGAACATAAAGCAGATGTTATGATTCTTTTAGACAGTATCACAAGACTTGCCAGAGCCTATAATTTGACAGTAACGCCAAGCGGACGTACTTTATCCGGTGGTTTAGATCCTGCTGCATTAAACATGCCAAAACGCTTCTTTGGAGCAGCCCGTAATATGAGAGAAGGCGGCAGTTTAACGATTCTTGCCTCTGCTCTTGTGGAAACTGGAAGCCGTATGGACGACGTTATTTTTGAAGAATTCAAAGGTACTGGAAATATGGAATTAGTGTTAGATCGAAAGCTTTCTGAAAAACGTATTTTCCCAGCCATTGACATTCTTCGCTCCAGTACACGCCGAGACGATCTTCTCTTAACTCCAGAAGAGTTAGAAGCAGTAAATACGATTCGCCACAGTACAAGTGGTATGAAACCAGAAGAAACAGTGGAAAGAATATTGGATTTATTTTCTAAAACAAAAACAAATCAAGAATTTGTACAAATAGTAAATAAAACACATCTTTCATAATATTTCTTACCGAATACCACAATAACGAAAAAGTAGCCAGTTTTAATGATTACTGACTACTTTTTCATTTCCCCCATTCATTGTTTTTAAAATTCCTTTCATTTCTTCTAATTTAAAAGGCGTACTTCTCACTTGAATTACAATAAAATATTCTCCATTCTTTCTTGCATAGAAATCAGTAAATTTATCATTCCGAATACTAGTTTCCATTTTGCGATAAGTTTCTGAACCAAGCACCACATCTGCCCAGCCATTTATCTGATTGCTTAATCCTTCTGGAGCTTCGAGTTCCTCGAATTTTTGTCTCAGAAATGTATCCATATCCATTTCCTTTTCTGGTTTTTCATAAAAAATATAAATGGATGAATCCCAATCGTCTAACATCAATATTACATCCCAAATTTGATTGTCTTTCATTGTTACAAAAAGTGGAAACTGCTCTCTTGTAAAAATAGCTGCACTTTTTGAAACAGTCATTTGAATATTGGACCATTGATTTGTAAATGTAGTATCGTTCCAGTCCCCTAAATAAGAAGCCGATTGTAATTCTTCTTGATTTAATTCTGTCTCTAATGCAATCTCTGCTTGTTCTGTTGGATTTTGTTTCAAATCTTTGGAAACTTCTTTTGTTCCACATCCTGCTAAAACGAACAGGAGAAGTAGTTCCATTACAATCCATTTTCTTTTTTTCATGCTCTTCGTCTTCCCTCCATCCATAATGGGATTACTATCTCCATTCTTGAATGGGATTATTTATTTTGCTGCAACGGTACGGTGTTTCACCATATTACTTTCTAAATTTAA
>DVHN01000152.1 GCA_018712075.1 Candidatus Fimimorpha faecalis | reverse complement strand
TCGCATATCGAGTAGGTAGATGAAATCTTCCCTACTCGATTGCAATAAACCCGTCTGCTTGCACACATTTGACGGGTAAGTGCAGCGAACGGCTTTGCCGCAAGCTGTGCAAAATTGCGTATCGAGTAGGTAAAATTGGAAATAAAATCAGAATAAATAGAAGGGATATCGAGGGGTAATATGAGGTTTTTATTAGTTGCAGTTAATGCAAAATATATTCACAGTAATCCTGCAATCTACAGTTTAAAATCCTATGTGGGACAGCGTGGAATGCATGTAGAATTAGCAGAATATACGATCAATCATATGCCAGAATCTATCTTAAAAGATATTTATAAAAGAAAACCGGATGTAATTGGATTTTCTTGTTATATTTGGAATATTAGTATGGTAAAGCGTTTGATTTTTGATTTAAAACAGATTTTGCCAGAAGTTCCGATTTGGCTGGGAGGTCCAGAAGTTTCCTTTGATTGTGTATCGTTGTTGGAGCAGTTGCCGCAAGTGGATGGAATTATGTTTGGAGAAGGGGAACGAGTTTTTTCTAATTTACTGGATTATTACTTGACTGGAACTCCAAGCAAAGAAGCAATTCGGGGTATTGCCTATCGAGACGAAAACAAGCAGATTTCCATCAATGAACCAGAGCCAGTTATGAATTTGACGGAAGTTCCATTTTTATATGATGATTTCCAGAAATGGGAACATCGAATTATTTATTATGAAACAAGTCGAGGATGTCCATTCCGATGCAGTTATTGTCTATCCTCAGTGGATAAACAGTTAAGATTTCGGGATTTGAATGTTGTAAAGAGAGAATTGGATTTGTTTTTAAGCCAAAAAGTAGCCCAGGTAAAATTTGTAGATCGAACCTTTAATGCGAAACAATCCCATGGTTTGGAAATCTGGAAGTATTTATTGGAACATGATAACGGAGTGACGAATTTTCATTTTGAGGTTTCTGCCGATTTGATTCAAGAGGATGAACTAAATTTATTAAAGCAAATGCGTCCAGGATTGATTCAATTAGAAATTGGGGTACAAACAACGAATCCAAAAACCGCAGAGGCAATTTGTCGTCATGCCTCGTTTGAGGAAATTAGTCATGTAGTACGAAAAATTAATTCGTTTCATAATATTCATCAACATCTGGATTTGATTGCAGGACTTCCATACGAAGATTATGAAAGTTTTGGCCGCTCGTTTAATGATGTTTATGCATTGGAACCAGAACAGCTTCAAATGGGATTTTTAAAAGTACTAAAAGGCTCTCCGATGTATAACGAAGCCCAAACTTATGGGATTCATTATAGTCAATACCCTCCATATGAAGTATTGTTTACAAATTGGCTTTCTTATGCGGATTTGTTGAAACTAAAAGGAATCGAAGAAGTATTAGAGGTTTATTATAATAGTGGGCAATTTCGCCTTACTATGGCTTATTTGGAACAAAAATTTCCTACTGCATTTGCAATGTATGAGGCACTTGCAGATTATTATGAGAAAAATGGTTTATTCTCCGTTAGTCATAGTCGGGCTGCCCGCTATGAAATATTAAAAGCATTTGCAATTGAAATAGACGAGACGGACGAGCTGGCCTATAATAATGTGCTGACCTATGATTATAATGCCAGAGAAAAAGCGAAAAAGCGTCCTGCTTTTTCCAAAGACTTGTCTTCGTATTGGGAACAGATAAAAGCGTTTTATCAAGAAGAAGCCAAAACGCATCAACGATTGGAAGGGTATGAGTCTTATAATAGCCGACAATTAGAGCATATGACACAATTGGAAGTATTGGACTTTGATTTGCCAAGTTGGAATCAGAACAAAAAAACATCATTGAGAACAAAAGAAACATGGGTATTATTTGATTACAAAAATCGAGATCCGCTTACAAATAATGCAAACGTAATTCGTATAAAGAAAGAGGAATAGTATATGGAAAAACCACAGCCAGAACGAGTAAAGAAAATATTGGAGTTACTAGATCGGGAATACGGAACGGAGTACCGCTGTTACTTAAATCATGAAAATGCCTGGCAGCTTCTAATTGCAGTTATTTTAAGTGCACAATGTACCGATGCAAGAGTGAATATTGTAACAAAAGACTTATTTCAAAAATATGATACGCTGGAAAAATTTGCAAATGCAGATCAGGCAGAACTGGAAAAAGACATCCATTCTACAGGATTTTTTCGGATGAAGGCGAAAAATATTATTTCCTGTGCCAGAGTACTAATGGAACGTTTCAACGGAGAAGTGCCAAGAACAATAGAGGAGCTGACTTCCCTGGCAGGAGTGGGAAGAAAAACAGCGAATGTAATACGTGGAAATATTTACCACGATCCAAGTATTGTAGTGGATACCCATGTAAAAAGAATTTCCAGAAAGTTAGGATTTGTCCAAAGCAGTGATCCAGAAAAAATTGAATATGAGTTAATGGAGATACTGCCAAAGGATCATTGGATTTTGTATAATATTCATATTATTACATTAGGAAGAACGATTTGTACGGCACGCAAGCCAAAATGTAACGAATGTTTTTTAAAGGAATATTGTCCACAGGAGAGTTAAATGGAAGCAGAACAAAAAATTATTCCAGATTGTTACATTGCAATTGATTTGGAGACAACGGGACTGGATGCAAAAAAAGATCAGATTATTGAAATTGGAGCCGTTCGTATGGAATATGGAAGAGAAACCGCTGTCTTTTCTAGACTGGTTCGTCCAAATGGTGAAATTGGAGAACGAGTACAACAGTTAACGAAGATTACGAATGAGATGCTTCAAACGGCTCCATATATCGAAGAAGTATTGCCTGATTTAGCTGCATTCGAGTTGATGGATGTATCCAAACTTCCGCTCGTAGGGCATAATGTTTTGTTTGATTATAGTTTCCTAAAGCGTGCAATGGTAAATTATGGATATGCCTATGAGCGAATGGGAATTGATACGTTAAAGTTAGCTAGGAAGTTTTGTAATCAATTGGAACGTAAAAATTTAGATGCAGTATGTGCTTTTTTAGAAATACCAATGGAGCAGCATCATAGAGCTGTTAACGATGCAAGAGCCGCAGCGAGTATTTTGGAAAAATTAAAACAAATGTATTGCAAACAAGATCCAGAAGCATTTCTTCCGAGACCTTTGATTTATCAGGTAAAAAGAGCACAATTACTTACAAAACATCAAAAAGAGTACTTGAATGATCTGATAAAATGTAATAGAATAAAACATACAGTAGATATTGAACGGCTTACGAGAGCAGAAGCATCTCGACTGACCGATCAATGGATCCAAGAATATGGAAAACTGGCTCCAGAACAAAAAAGCTGGAGAAAAGAAAAGGAGGGTGAAATTCATGTATAATTTTAATAACACAAAAGCAAAGAGAAAACTTGTAGCTGTTGTAGCGATTTTACTTGTTATTGGTATGGTTTTACCTACAATTATGGGTGTACTTATGTAAGGTTTAATAATAAGGAGTTTTTAGATGAAAAGATATCAATGGAAAAAGTGGCTCATTGGGGCTGCCATTTCTGTAATGGCAGTTGGAAGTTTGGCATATGCTTCTTCTGAAGAAACACAATCTTCTGAAACCACTTTGGAAGCACCTCAGATAGAATGGGAAGACGAATGGGTTATCCCAGAAGGAATTTCAATCGGACAAATCGACTTAAAAGGAATGACAGTTGCCGATGCCAAAACCGCAGTGAATAAACTGGCAGATCAGTTGTTAAACCGAGAAATTACTGTGGATATGAATGGAAAAGAATATAAAACAACCCCAAAAGATGTTGGTGTTACATGGGCAAATCCACAAGTAGTGGATGAGGCATTTAGCCATATGACAAAAGGAAATTTTGTAAAACGATATAAAAATCAAGTGGATTTAAAAACAGAGCCAGTTGCTCTAAATATCCAGTTGAATGTAAATGAACAGGCAGTAACAAATTATGCACAGAGTTTAGTAGATGCATGTACCGTTCAAGTAGTGGAGCCAAGCGTAACACGTTCCAATGGTAAGTTTCAAGTTGTGGAAGGAAAGAATGGAGCGGCATTTAATGTAGAGGAAATCAAAACAGCGCTTCTAACGCCTCTTGGAGATGTGACAAACACGGATGCGATTTCGATTAAACCAACCGTAACAGAAACGAAGCCTCAGTACGCAGCGGATATATTTTCTCATTTTTCAGAGCAGCCGCTTGGAAGTTGTACAACTAAGTTTAATACTGCTGCAAGTGAGGCAAATCGCTGTACGAATATTGAACTTAGTGCTAACAACATGAATGGTCATGTATTTATGCCAGGTGAAGAGATCTCTACGTTGGCAATGTTTGGAGATGTAACAGAAGCAAATGGCTATAAGTCCGCAGGAACCTATTCCAATGGAAAAGTTGTGGATGGAATTGGAGGAGGCATCTGTCAAACAACGACAACATTATATGATGCAGTACTTGCAGCCGAGTTGGAAGTAGTATATCGCAGAAATCACTCAATGATGGTAGATTATGTGGACCCTGCAAAAGATGCTACAGTAGATTATGCATCTGGAAGCGACTTTAAATTTAAAAATAACACAGATTATCCAATTTATATTGAATCTTATCGAAACGATAATACCGTTACGGTTAATATTTATGGAACAGAAACAAGACCTGCCAATCGGAAAGTCGAGTATGTATCTAAGATTTTAGAGTATAGTTTTCCAGAAGAAAATGCTCCGTTTTTTGAAGTGCGGGTAGATCCTTCTATAAAAATGGGCTGGGGATGGCCATCGGAAAAACATCGTGTGGCAGTGAACTGTCATCCACAAGTTCAGGCAGAACTTTATAAAAACGTATATGTGGACGGACAATTGACCGAGCAGACACAAATTGGAGGATTAAATAAATATCGCTATAGCAGCGGAGTTATTTATGTGGCAAGAGATACACAGGTTTCTGTCGTAGATCCTGCTCCAGGTACGAATAAACAGAGAGTGCTGAGCCTTTATTTAACATTTTTGGACGGAGAGACGGTAGGACCAGAAGTACCAGCTGATTGGAGCAAACAAAAGCTGGCACAACATGAAGCTGCATTACAGCAGAAAATGAAAGAATTAGGAAGATAGCATGATGCAAATAGGAAAAGCTTCTTATAATGTATTAAAACGAAGTATATTACGTCCGATTCATGCACGAGGGAGTCAAATCCTTCGTGCAGCTGGAATCGGTGTAGATAGCTCTGCACTCCAGATTGAGGAGGGCGGAGCTCTTGTTATGGCAACGGGAACGATCATTTTAAATAGTGAATATGCACCTGGTTATGTTATTCACCGTGTACGAAATGATTTGGCAGCTTCGGGTGCTAAATTAGATGTAATTCAAGTAAGCCTTACGATTCCAGTTTCCATGTCAGAACAGACACTTGCAGTATGGATGAAGCGAATGGAAACGGTTTGTGAGCAACTCAATATTACAATTACTGGAGGACATACAACGATCTCTCCAGCAGTAAAAATGCCAATTCTTTCTGTGACAGGAATGGGAAAAGAGTGTTATTTTACTCCTCAAAAGCCAAAACCAGACATGGATCTGGTTATGACTAAATATACTGGAATAGAAGGAACTGCACTATTATCCATTGAAAAAGAAGAACAACTGCATACAAGATACACGTATGATTTTATACAAGGCGCCAAACAAATGCTGGAAGATTTATCCGTAGTTCCAGAAGTGATGGCTGCCAGCCAGTGCGGAGTAATTTCCATGCATAACCTGTCAGAAGGAGGTGTGCTGGGGGCACTCTGGGAAATGACGGATGGAGCACAACTTGGGATGGAAGTTTATTTAAGAGAAATTCCAATTCGTCAGCAAACAGTGGAAATTTGTGAATTTTTCGGATTAAATCCATATCAACTCTTATCAGGAGGTTCCATGTTGATGGCAGCAGAAGATGGAAATGCTCTGGTACGATTATTGAAACGAGAGGGTATTTCCGCAACACTAATTGGAAGTTTAACAAATAAAAAGGAACGAGTTTTGATCAATGGACAGGAACGTCGCTATTTGGATCGTCCTCAGCCAGATGAAATCTATAAAATTATTTATCAAGATTATAGGTAATACGATACAAAATTAGAAGCAGGCATCCCAGAGGGATGCTTTGTATTATATATAAAAAGAAATAAAGAAAGGAAATCGGATTGATTTGGCGGAAATTATGAGAGAGAAAATTTTAGCAGTAATAGAAAAAAACAGCCGCATTGACATTCATGAATTGGCTATTCTATTAGGAGAAGATGAAGTAGCAGTGGCAAATGCAATTGCAGATATGGAAAAAGAAAATATTATTTGCGGCTACCATACTTTAATTAACTGGGATAATACATCGCAGGAAAAAGTAATCGCTTTGATTGAGGTTCGAGTGACCCCACAAAGAGATATGGGATTTGATAAGATTGCAGAGCGAATTTACAATTACAGTGAAGTGAGCGCATGTTATTTAATGTCTGGAGCATATGATTTTACAGTTATTTTGCAGGAAAAAACAATGAAAGAGGTAGCTCAATTTGTATCTTCCAAACTTTCTACGATTGACGCTGTTTTAAGTACCGCAACGCATTTTGTATTGAAAAAATATAAAGATTATGGAACAGTTTTAGTTTCTAAAGAGAATAAAGATGAAAGGATGTTGGTGACACCTTGAAAAATCCATTATCAGATAAAGTTGTAGCATTGGAGCCGTCAGGCATTCGTAAATTTTTTGATATTGTCAGTGAGATGAAAGATGCGATTTCTCTTGGTGTTGGAGAACCTGATTTTGATACTCCATGGCATATTAGGGAAGAGGGGATTTATTCGCTGGAGCGAGGTCGTACCTTTTACACATCGAATTCAGGGCTGATGGAACTGCGCCAGGAAATTTGCAATTATTTAAAACGTAGTATTCATGTAGCCTACTCACCAAAAGAGGTGTTAATTACAGTGGGAGGAAGCGAAGCAATTGACCTTGCAATGCGTGCAATGTTAAATCCAGGTGAAGAAGTATTAATTCCTCAGCCAAGTTTTGTCTCCTATTTGCCATGTTGTGTTATGGCAGGCGGTAAGCCAGTTATCATTGATTTAAAAGAGAAAGATGAATTTAAACTAACAAAGCAGCAGCTATTGGATGCGATTACTGATAAAACGAAACTGCTTGTGCTTCCATTTCCAAACAATCCAACAGGAGCTATTTTGGAGAAACAAGAGTTGGAAGAACTGGCAGAAGTAATCATAGAAAACGATATTTATGTATTAAGTGATGAAATTTATTCCGAACTTTCTTATAAAGAAGAAGGGCATACTTCGATTGCCTCTTTGCCAGGTATGAAAGAACGTACCATTCTAATTAATGGTTTTTCCAAGGCATTTGCCATGACTGGGTGGCGTCTTGGCTATGCAGCAGGACCAGAGAAAATTTTAGAACAGATGACAAAAATTCATCAGTTTGCCATTATGTGTGCTCCAACGACGAGTCAGTATGCGGCGGTGGAGGCATTACGGAATGGAGATCGAGATGTGAAGGAAATGAGGGAATCTTATAACCAAAGAAGACGGTTCTTAATGCATACGTTCAAAGAAATGAACCTGGAATGTTTTGAGCCATTTGGTGCATTTTATGCATTTCCGAGTATCAAGCGCTTTGGGATGACGAGTGAGGAGTTTGCAGAGCGATTATTAAAAGAAGAGAAAGTTGCAGTTGTGCCAGGAACTGCATTTGGAGCATGTGGAGAAGGGTACTTACGAATCTCCTATGCTTATTCGATGGAAGATTTGAAAAAAGCACTCGGACGATTAAAGAAGTTTGTAAATCGTTTGGATGGAAAGGAAGAGTAACATTACGATGAATATTGTATTACATGAGCCAGAAATTCCAGCAAATACTGGAAATATTGGAAGAACCTGTGTCGCAACGGGAACAAGCCTTCATTTAATTGAACCATTGGGGTTCCGATTGGATGAAAAATCATTAAAACGGGCAGGATTGGATTATTGGCAGCATTTAGATGTCCATATATATTCCAGTTATCAGGAATTTTTAGAGAAAAATCCAGGGGCAAAAGTTTATATGGCTACGACAAAAGCACATCAGCTTTATACCGAAGTCAATTATGAACCAGATTGCTTTATTATGTTTGGAAAAGAAAGTGCAGGTATCCCAGAAGAAATTTTAATTGAAAACGAAGATACTTGTGTGCGGATTCCAATGAACGAAAGTATCCGATCCTTAAACCTTTCCAATTCTGTGGCAATCGTATTGTATGAAGCACTGCGCCAAAATGATTTTTCCCATATGCAGCTCTCAGGAGAATTACACCGACTGCATTGGAAAGAATAGAAAACAAATGAATCATGATAAGAAACGGATAGGATTCGCCAAGTAGTCAAATCCTATCCGTCTTTTATGGAGTAAAAAATCTGTAAAATAAATTTTATTTAGTCTAAATATTTATTCTTCTAGAAAATATGAATAATTCTATTTTTTTGGGATTTATAATTTTTTTCTATGACTAGTTATTCAATATAAATATTTGCTGTTTTGCTTCGTTGTGTTTATAATAAAATCATAGTATGATCCAATGTGATTAGATGGAGAATTGATTATGAATCGTGAGAATGGAATGGAAAAGATGACGATTAACAGGAAAAAAATTAAGAGACTGCCGAAGCAAAAAGAAGATTTATCTACTGTATTAAATGGGGAAAAGCAGCTTGGGAACAGACAAAAGTTGTTTCTAGTATGGCAGTTGAGTGTTCCAGCGATTTTATCGCAGCTTACGTCAATTATGATGCAATATATTGATGCGGCGATGGTGGGAAATTTAGGAGCAAATGCGTCGGCAGCGATTGGGGTTGTTTCTACAAGTACTTGGTTGCTGAGTGGATTATGTAGTGCAGTATCAACTGGATTTTCCGTTCAGGCAGCACAGCAGATTGGAGCAAGAAAAGAACGAGAGGCAAGAAAGGTATTGAAACATGCTCTGATAGCAGCATTAGGATTTTCGATTCTGTTAATGCTAATCGGCGTTTTGATTAGTAGACACTTGCCAGTTTGGCTGGGGGCTGGGGAAGAAATTCAGAAAAATGCATCAGGTTATTTTCTAATTTATTCCTGTTCCCTTCCTGCACTTCAGTTAAATAGTCTTGCCAGTTCTATGCTTCAATGCAGTGGGGATATGCGTACTCCTGCCATTTTGAATGCTTCTATGTGTGGATTGGATATTTTGTTTAATTTAATCTTTATTCATTTTTTTGGAGTGATGGGAGCGGCAATCGGGACTGCCCTTGCAGCACTTGTTATTTGTGCAGTTATGCTGTGGGCGGCGTGTATTCGTTCCTCTGTACTGAGAATCAATCGAAAAGAGCCTTGCGTTTATGACAAAATGATTATACAGAAAGCAATTCAAATCGGAGTACCAATGGGATTTGAACATATCGCAGTTTGTGGAGCGATGATTGTATCAACACGGATTGTATCACCTCTTGGCACGATTGCGATTGCAGCCAATTCCTTTGCTGTTACAGCGGAAAGTTTATGCTATATGCCTGGCTATGGCATTGCGGCGGCAGCGACTGCGATCGTAGGTCAGAGTTTGGGAGCTGGGAAGAAACGACTGGCGAAGAATTTTTCGAATATATCAATTTTAATGGGCTGTGTCGTTATGACGGTGGCAGGGATTGTAATGTATTTTTTATGCCCTGTTATTTTTCAGATCCTGACACCAGATATACAGGTGCAGAATTTGGCAGCGGAGGTATTGCGAATTGAGTTATTTGCGGAACCATTGTATGCAGTGGCAATCGTGGCTTCAGGAGCATTGAGGGGTGCAGGAGATTCTTTTGTACCAAGTATTTTAAACTTAATTAGCATTTGGGGTGTTCGGATCACCATTTCCATTTTACTTGTAAATCAGTGGGGATTACAGGGAGTTTGGTTTGCGATGTGTGTGGAATTATGTGTACGTGGATTATTACTTTTGTATCGCCAGCAAAGAACGTTTCGCTTAAAGGAAAGAAAACGGTTTTGGCAGCTTTAACAACTGCTAGAACCGTTTTTTGATATCAGTATCTTAAAGAGGAGGGGCAGACGTAGTTCGGGATACTGGAAGAGAGAATACAAATTCAGTTCCAACTCCTGGTGTACTGATTACGTCAATATTTTCATTATGTGCCTGTAAGATTTCTTTTACAATGGAAAGTCCGAGACCAGTTCCCTTTTTGTCCTTTCCTCTTGAAGTATCGGTTTTATAAAAACGTTCCCAAATTTTAGGGAGGTTTTCCTTTGGAATTCCGATTCCGTTGTCTTTTACGGAAATAAATACTTTTTCGTGATGTGTGGTTACTGTAATTGCAATGATGGAATCGGGATTACTGAATTTAATGGCATTATCAATAAGGTTGTAAAGCACCTGCTGAATTTTTCCCATATCTGCATAAACAAACATTTCTTTGGACGGAACCGTAAACTCAAAACAGATTTTCTTTTCTTGGCAGCGGCGTTCAAAGGTAGCCAGAATCTTACGAATCACGTCGTTGATATCAAAATGGCTGCAATCCAGTAAAATTCCGTTTGCATCAAAGTTATTCAATGTAAGCAGACTTTGTGTTAAGTTTGTAAGACGATTCGTTTCGTTTAATACAATTTTTAAATACTTGTCTTGAAGCTCTGGTGGGATGGTACCATCTAAAATGGCTTCAATATAACCTTTAATGGAAGTTAATGGAGAACGAAAATCGTGGGAAACGTTTGCAACAAAGCGTTTTTGATCTTCCCCAATGCTGTTAAGACGTCCTGACATATAGGATAGGGTATCGGATAGGTAACCCATTTCATCATGGGAGTGAATGCCCGTTTCATAAGAGAGGTTACCAGCGGCATACTCAGAAGCAGCTTTAATGATTTTCTTCAATGGTGCCATTACAAATATCCGAAAGAAGAGAATTAAAATAGCAGAGAGAATGGACATTCCAATCCAAGTAATGTATGCAACTTTTAAAATGGCTTCTCTGCGTTCGATTATGGTACTAACTTTGCAATGAGAGATTACATAACCGTAAGTTTGAAACGAGCGGGTTAAAGCAGTATACACAGTAATAACGGGTTCGGAATATTGCCCGTAAAAATCTCCGACTAAGTAGGAGCGATCGCCTCCAGCGGTTGGATCAAATTCTGGAATTTCCGTTGGAGCGGGCTGGATAGTGTAGGCACTCGTAACGACTTGATTCGTTTGGTCGATAATCCAAATATCACATTCTTGAAAGCTAGAAATGGCTTTTAGTTGTGCATTCAGAAAAGAAAGTTCTTGGATGGAACCAGCTGTTTGGGTGCGATAGGAAGACAAAACAAGGTTACAGCCATTACGCATATTGTTAATTGCTTGATTGGTCATAAGATTGTCCAAAACATGGGAACCCGCAACTGCGATGAATAAAAAACCAATTACGATTGTAACAATATATCCGAAAAAGAATTTCAGAGACAATCGCCGTTTCATCGCTTCACCTCAAATTTATAACCAATTCCCCATACCGTTGAAATTGCCCAATCACTGTGATCGTGGATTTTTGCACGGAGCCGTTTAATATGTACGTCTACCGTACGGGTATCTCCAATATATTCATATCCCCAAATATGATCCAAAAGTTGTTCTCTTGTGAATACTTGGTTTGGAGAAGAAGCTAAGAAATAGAGAAGTTCTAATTCTTTGGGAGGCATTTCAACGGTTTTGCCCTTATAGATAACCGAATAATTAGTTAAGTTTACAATTAAGTCAGGATATTCTACAAATTGACCATTTTGCTGTGTAGCAGATGGTTTTACAGCAGAAGTTTGGACAGAGCGGCGAAGCACTGCCTTCACTCTTGCAACAAGCTCTTTGGAATCAAATGGTTTTATCATATAATCGTCTGCCCCAAGTGTTAAACTAAGCACTTTATCAAACGTTTCTCCTTTGGCAGAAAGCATAATAATTGGCACATTGGAATCTTGACGAATCGTTTTACAAACTTCGTTTCCATCCATACTTGGAAGCATAACATCGAGTAAAATCAAATCGGGCTGGAAAGAGGCAAACGCTTCCAATGCCTCTTTTCCATCATAAACCATTTTTGTTTCAAAACATTCCTTTGTAAGATAAAGAGAGATTAACTCAGCAATATTTTCGTCATCATCTACGATTAAAATTTTCTGTCGCTGCATAAGAACCTCCTTACGACATTTATTTAAATTCTACAATAGTAACACCTGTATCCCCTTCGCCAAAGTTGCCAAGACGGAATGACTTAACATATTTCAAACGACGAAGATGATTATGAACACCATTTCTCAAAGCACCCGTACCTCGTCCATGTACAACCCGTACTTGTGGAATATGAGCTAGATAGGCGTCATCCAAATATTTGTCTAAAACAGATAATGCTTCGTCTACGGTCATACCAATTAGATTTACTTCTGGAGATACGTAGGAGGACTTGTTCATTTTTATTTTGCTTGTACTGCTTTTTTGCATGGAAGTACCTGGACCAGTGATGGTCTGTTCTTCTATTTTCTCTACATCTTTGATATTGACTTGAGAACGTAAAATTCCCATTTGAACAAAGAAATCTCCCTTCGCATTTGGCAAGGTACTGACTGTGCCTTTTAAGTTCATAGATAACACTTTTACCGCATCTCCAATTTTCAATTCTTTTGGTTTCAATGCTTTTTTTGGTTTTGACTCCGTTTGTTTATTCAACTTCGTATTGACATCATCCAGTTTTCCACGAAGTTTCGCACGTTCTTTTTCGAGCGCACGACTGATATTTCCTCCAGAGGTCTGCTTATTGATAATACGAATCGTTTCATCAGCGAAATCTTTCGCTTCTTGCAGCACATTTTGTGCTTCTTCTCTTGCTTTTTGTAAAATACGTTCTTTCTGTTCCTCCAATCGTTCTTGTTTGGATTCCAGTTTCTTTTTGAGTTGTTCGATTTCCGCTTTGTATTGGGCAATTTCCGCCTGTTCCTTTTCAATTGTAACACGGGATGCTTCTAAGCTGGAGATAACATCTTCAAAGCTTTCATCTTGAGAGTCAATTCGTTGTTTTGCATCCTCGATAATAAAATCAGGAAGTCCCAATTTTTTTGAAATCGCAAATGCATTACTTTTTCCAGGGATTCCAATTAATAATCGATACGTTGGACGCAGCGTTTCCACATTGAATTCACAGCAGGCATTCTCAACGCCTTCTGTGGATAACGCAAAGATTTTAAGTTCACTGTAATGGGTTGTAGCCATAGTGCGGATTTTCATATTGTGAAGGAACGAGAGTACCGCAATCGCCAAAGCGGCTCCTTCCGTTGGATCGGTACCGGCACCGAGTTCGTCAAATAGGACAAGAGAGTCTTTGTCTGCCTTTTCTAAGATCGAAACAATATTTGTCATATGGGAAGAAAACGTACTGAGACTTTGCTCAATGCTCTGTTCATCTCCGATATCTGCATAGACTTCGGTAAAGACTGCCAATTCGGAACCGTCAAAGGCAGGGATATGCAAACCAGCTTGCCCCATCAAAGTAAATAAACCGACCGTTTTTAAGGAAACGGTTTTCCCTCCTGTGTTTGGACCAGTTACAATTAATAAATCAAATGGATCTCCTAAATAAATATCAATTGGAACTACTTTTTTCTTATCCAGCAGAGGATGGCGTCCTTTCTTTATTTTCAAATATCCTCGGGTATTAAATTTTGGTTCGCTTCCAGTATAAGATTTAGAAAGTAAAGCACGAGCAAAAATAAAATCTAATTCCGATAAAATTGTTAAATCCGATGCAAGCTCGGCACTATAATTGGCTGCTTCTTCACTCAATCGAGCCAGAATGACTTCAATTTCTTTTTGCTCTTTGATTTCTAATTCACGGATTTCATTGTTTAACTTTACAATTGCGATCGGTTCAATAAATACCGTAGAACCACTGGAACTTTGATCGTGAACCATACCAGAAACTTGAGATTTATATTCTGACTTTACTGGTAAACAGTAACGTCCATTTCTCATTGTAATAACTGCGTCTTGCAAATAGGTACGAGAGGAGTTCATAACCGAATTTAACTGCGTATGCACACGATCTTTTGTTGCTTTTAAATTGCGGCGGATTGACTTAAGTGCTGCACTGGCATCGTCTGCAATTTCCTCTTCTGAAAGAATACAGCGTTCAATTTCTCTATTGAGAGGAGTTAACGGTTCAATTTGGTTAAACCGTTCATCCAGAGAATCTCCCGATTCGTCTTCGAGTTCTCGTCTTCCATAGGCTTTTGCACGCTGTGCAACCTTCAATACAGAACTAATATTTAATAATTCCAGAATGTTTAATGCTGCGCCTACTTTTAAACGTAACAGAGAATCTCGAATATCTCGTGTTCCAGAAAAAGAAAGTGTTCCATGCTGTAAAATACGGGTTAACGCATCGGTTGTTTCTCTTTGCGCTGTTTCAATTTCATGTAAATCATCCATTGGAACAAGTTTACGGCAAGCCTCTTTTCCAAGCGGTGTCGAAGCATATTCGGTAAGACGTTCAATAATTTTATCATATTCGAGGGTTTTTAAAGCTTTCTCGTTCATTTCTAAATGTAGCAGGATTCCAGACTGTTTCCAAAAAAGTGGTTCCTGCATTCTCCTTTTCTAATGAAATATAATAAGTGTTGTTTCTATTATACACGATAATAAAATTAGATACTAGTGAAAATTTTTAATAAATTTATCGGATTGTATGATGGATAAGTAGTTTACAACAGCTTATTTTTTCGTTATAATTATTTGCAGGAAGAGTTCGCTTAATAAAAATGATGATGGAGGAACAGAAAACTTACCATGAAACAAAAAAATGAGGTTCCGAATCAAGGGCAGGAAAGGCAGTATATTCGGGAAACGGTTGTTGGAAGATCAAAGTGGTATTGGTGTAAACGAATCTTACTATTATTTTTTATTGTTATATTATTAAGTGGGGCGGCAGGAGTGACATTTGCGCTTTCCAAAAATTGGATCGAAACAAAAAGAGAAGAAGAACCAGCTTCTTCTGAAGCAAATCCAGAAGGAACAGCGCAAGAGTCAGAAAAGCAAACAGAAGAAGAAACGACAATCGAACAAGAAGAGACTTCCATGTTGGAGCAACAGGCCTATAGAGAGGCAGAAGCCTCAATTGTTACGATATCCATAACGAAACAAAGTGTAGATTGGTTCGATACGAGTCTAGAACAGGTAAAGCAAACATTTGGAGTAATTATTGATATAACAGAAGAATCCATATTCATTTTAACAAATGCACAGGATATCAGCAGCGGAGATTCGATTGCAGTTACGATTGGAGAACAAACGATTCCAGTTACGGTTCAGGGGATTTGTTTACAAGATAATATTGCATTGATTACAGTAGATTATCAAAGAGCATTGTCAGTGATTGATACGATAAAACCAATTAAAATGGGAAATTCTAGTCAAATAAAACTCGGAGATCGAGTGATATTGGCCGGTAGTCCGCTTGGATATACGCAATCCGTATTATTTGGTATCATCACATATATCGACCAAAGTACAACGGTAGCAGATGGATCTTATCAAATGTATTATACAAGTTTAAATGTACCTGTAAATAGTTCTGGTTTTTTATTAAATACAAAAGGGGAATTAATTGGATGGATTAGTGAATCGTATAAGAAAACAGATCTAGATGGATTTGCAGCTTGTATCGGTATAAATGATTTAAATTACGTTGTGGAACATATGACAGAAGGGCGTTCCATTGCCATGCTTGGAGCAGAGGGACTGGATGTGACAGATGAAATTGCAGAGCAAATTGGATTATCGAATGGATTTTTCCTTACTGGTGCGTTGGACAATAGCCCAGCTTACACAGCAGGAATGCAGAGTGGAGATGTGATCGTGGCAGTCGATGAAGAAATGGTTACGAGTGTAAGAACATTACGTACTATTCTAAACTCATATGAAGCAGGAGAAAGCGCAGAAATCACAGTAATGAGAGAAGGAAAAGACACATATCGGGAAATTCAATTTAATATTATATTTTCAGAGAGATAATGAGAAAGAGGAGAACAATTATGAAATTTATTCAAGAATTACGTGAAGGAGAACGTATTTCACAAATTTATTTATGTAAAACAAAGACAACTGCTACAACAAAAATGGGGAAGAATTATTATTCTTTGCTCTTACAGGATAAAACAGGAACATTGGATGGAAAAATATGGGACTTAAATGGGGGAATTGAACATTTTGAAGCAATGGATTATATCCAGGTGGATGGAGATGTGACCTCTTTTTCTGGTGCATTACAGTTGAATATTCGGCGTGTACGCCGGGCAAGAGAAGGAGAATACGATGCAAAAAACTATTTTCCAGTCTCCTCCAAAGACATCGACCAGATGTACAAAATGCTAATTGGATTTATCGACCATATTAAAGATGAAAAAATGCGTCAGCTTGTCGCAAGTTTTTTTATTGAGGACAAGGTGTTTATCAAACGGTTTAAAGAACATTCCGCAGCCAAAAGTGTTCATCATGGATTTATTGGAGGATTATTGGAACATACGTTGGCAGTCACAAAACTTTGTTACTTCTATTGTCAGCAGTATCCAATCTTAAATAAAGACTTGCTGTTAGCAGCAGCCATGTTCCATGATATTGGAAAGTTGGAAGAATTATCCGATTTCCCAGAAAATGACTACACCGATGATGGACAGCTTTTGGGGCACATCGTAATTGGATGCGAAATGGTTGGAGAAAAGATCCGAACCATTCCAGGATTCTCCAAACAAGTCGCTTCCGAATTAAAACACTGTATTTTAGCACATCATGGAGAATACGAATATGGTTCTCCAAAAAAGCCGGCCTTAATCGAAGCATTGGCATTGAATTTTGCCGATAACACCGACGCCAAACTTCAGTTAATGCAAGAAGCATTGGCGGCAGGAACAGGAAATGAATGGCTCGGATTTAATCGACTATTAGATACAAATATTCGTAAGACAATTTAATGTTGAAATATAGAAAGGGAATTCTTTATGCAAAAAAATGATCTCATAATTGTAACGATTGAAGATATGACTACAGAAGGGGAAGGGATTGGCAAAGTAGAAGGATTCCCTTTCTTTATTAAAGATAGTATTATTGGAGATAACATACAGGCGAAAATTGTTAAGATGAAGAAAACCTATGGATACGCCAGAGTCGAAAAAATACTCACTCCCTCCATCAATCGGGTGCAGCCAGCCTGTGACGTAGCCAGACAATGCGGCGGCTGTCAGCTTCAAGCAATGGCATACAGCCAACAATTAGAATTTAAACGAAATAAAGTAAAAAATAATTTAAAACGAATCGGGGGATTCCAGGAAATCGAAGTACTTCCAGTCATTGGAATGGAACATCCATGGCGTTATCGAAATAAAACACAAGTTCCATTTGGCATGGACAAAACAGGAAATATCGTAGCAGGATTTTATGCAGGACGGACGCATAATATTATCGATCACGAAGATTGCCTGCTGGCTCCAGAAATCAATCGAAAAATTATTGAAATAATAAAAAACTATATGAAACAGTACAAAATCAGACCATATGATGAAAAAAGCCAACAGGGAATTGTACGTCATGTATTAATTCGTCAGGGCTATACAACGGGAGAGATTATGGTCTGTCTTGTCATTAATCGCAAGTCGCTGCCAAAAGCAGAACAGTTAGTAGAACAGCTAAAACAAATCCCAGGGATGACAAGCATTAGCTATAACATCAACTGCGAAAACACAAACGTTATATTGGGCGAAACCGTAGTAACTTTGTATGGACCAAGTTATATTACCGATTTTATTGGAACAATCCAATATCAGATTTCACCACAGTCCTTCTTCCAAGTAAATCCAATTCAAACCGAAAAACTATATGAAACCGCATTGAAATATGCAGGATTGACAGGAAATGAAATCGTATGGGATCTCTACTGTGGAATCGGGACAATCACATTATTCCTAGCACAAAAAGCCAAAATGGTATACGGAGTCGAAATCGTAGAACCAGCCATTCAGGACGCCAGAAAAAACGCAGAAATCAATCAAATCCAAAACGCAGAATTTTATGTAGGACGTGCTGAAGACATCCTTCCAGAAAAATATAAAAAAGAACAAATCAAAGCCGACGTAATCGTCGTAGACCCACCAAGAAAAGGATGCGAACAGACATTACTAGAAACCATCCTGCAAATGCAGCCAAAACGAATCGTATACGTAAGCTGCGACTCCGCCACACTCGCCAGAGACCTCAAATACCTGTGCAAAGAACAATACCAGATAGAAAAAATACAGCCAGTCGACATGTTTCCAGAGGGGGTACATGTTGAGACGGTCGCTCTGCTCACGAGAAAAGCCCAGTAAATCAAAGGTTTCTGCCGATTTGGAGCGAAAATAGGTGTGTGTTTCTGTTTCCGTAGAATGGGTATAGGGAAATTGATTTACCCAGGGGGATAGACCGCGGAGAACAGGTGATATACGTTTTGGCGAAAGGATATATTTTCACAAAACCAGTATAAAGTGGCATTGCATTTTCTTTAATTAACTGGAAGTGTAATGCCGTTTTGTTATAGTGGTTTATTTGAAAGAAAAAATTTTTTCAAAGATATTCTCGAATTGAGAAATTCACTTTTGCGTGATATACTTTTCTTATATTTTTGTACAGAAAAATGGAGGTACAATATGGCGGTTAGCTATAAGAAATTATTCCATTTATTGATAGAGAAAAACATGACGAATGCACAGTTGCAGCAGAAAGCGGGTTTTTCCGCAAATATTATCACGCGGTTGAAACGAGGTGGATATATTTCCCTTGAAAGTGTGGAAAGTATCTGTCGTGTTTTGAATTGTGGCGTGGACGATATTCTGGAATTTATACCGGAAGATAACGGAGGAAAAGAGAATGGTTGATACTAAAAAGGAACAAGAGCGTGATGAACTACATCGTGCTATTTGGGCAATTGCGGATGAACTGAGGGGAGCAGTTGACGGATGGGACTTTAAGAATTATGTTCTTGGAACGATGTTCTATCGATATATTTCTGAAAATTTGTGTAATTACATAAACAGCGGAGAGGCAGATGCAGGGAACTCTGACTTTGACTTTGCAAAAATGCCTGACGAGGATGCGGAAGAAGCTCGTGACGGATTAGTAGAAGAAAAAGGCTTTTTCATTTTGCCGAGTGAATTATTCTGCAATGTTCGTGCCAATGCTGCGAATGATGAAAATTTAAATGAGACATTGGAACGAGTGTTCCGCCATATTGAAGAATCTGCGAAAGGCAGCGAGGCAGAGAACGATTTTGCCGGACTGTTCGATGATTATGATGTGAATAGCAACAAATTGGGTTCTACGGTTGCCAAGCGCAATGAAAAACTGGTCAAACTGTTAAATGGCGTGGGTGAAATGAATCTCGGAGATGTGAAAGACCATTCTATTGACGCTTTTGGCGATGCGTATGAATACCTCATGACAATGTATGCGTCCAATGCCGGGAAGTCTGGCGGGGAATTCTTTACTCCGGCAGATGTCTCTGAACTGCTCACAAGGCTTGGAACTGTGGGAAAAACAGAGATTAATAAAGTATACGATCCGGCTTGCGGAAGCGGCTCGCTGCTTTTGAAAGCTGAAAAGATTCTTGGTAAGGATGCCATTCGGAATGGTTTCTATGGGCAGGAAATTAATATTACGACTTATAATCTATGTCGAATCAATATGTTTTTACATGATGTGGGATTTGACAAATTCAATATTGCCTGTGAGGATACGCTCATCAGTCCACAGCATTGGGATGACGAGCCGTTTGAACTAATTGTTTCAAACCCGCCTTATTCTATCAAATGGGCGGGAGACGATAATCCGTTGCTGATTAATGATCCCCGTTTTGCTCCTGCCGGAGTTCTGGCGCCAAAGAGTAAGGCAGATATGGCATTTATTATGCATAGTCTTTCATGGCTTGCATCTAATGGGACTGCTGCCATTGTATGCTTTCCTGGCATTATGTACCGTGGCGGAGCCGAGCAGAAAATCCGTAAATATCTGGTTGATAATAACTATGTGGATTGTATCATTCAGCTTCCGAGTAACCTGTTCTTCGGGACTTCTATTGCAACCTGTATTATGGTTATGAAGAAAAATAAGACAGACAACAAAACCCTGTTTATTGATGCAACGGATGAGTGTATTAAGGTGACGAATAACAATAAACTGACTCCCGAGAATATTGACCGCATTGTCGATGCATTCACAAAACGGGAGGAAGTGGAACATTTCACTCATCTGGCTACCTATGAAGAAGTTTCTGGAAATGATTATAACCTGTCCGTATCCACTTATGTGGAAGCCAAAGATACCAGAGAGAAAATAGATATTGTGAAGCTGAATGCGGAGATCAAGGAAATTGTAGCTCGGGAGCAGATGCTTCGAGATGAGATTGATAAGATCATTGCAGAAATCGAGGTGTAAAATGGTTGTTCGTCTTGTTCAGGACATAAGAAAGGCATTGGAAAACGAATTGTATTTTGTTGCGCTGAGTTCGGCTTTGACATTACCAGATATTTGTGGAAAGGCTGCTTATCCAGATGAACGGAGTAGTCGAAAAAGATATATTTCATGGTATGATGAAGAAATAGGAAAATATGAAAAGAATCCAGAAGATAAGGATGATATGCCATATTTGTCGGGAGAGGTAATTTATAGTTTACGCTGTTCTTTGTTGCATGAGGGAAATCCAAATATGAAAAATGATAATTTACGGACTAATCAACCCATAGATCATTTTTCATTGGTCATTGAAAAAGCTAAACCATTTGATATTTATTCAGATGCTAGTACGATAACTAGATTTGGAAATGAACAGAAACGTGAATATAGGATGAATGTTAGAAGAATATGTATGATTTTGTGTAATGTGGCAGAATCCTATTTTAGAGATAATAGAGATAAATTTCATTTCAATTATGAAATTATTGACTGGGACGAAGTTACATCGCATTTGCCACCAATAGACATGGAAAAGGTTTTTGCAGAACTAGCTAAAAGCGGTGATGAATTTTACAGAGGAAGGAAAATGGGCGAAAATGAATAGAATAAATGCATTAATAAAAGAATATTGCCCAGATGGTGTGGAAATACGTTGCCTTGAGGATTGCTGCAATTTGCTTGATAAAAAGCGAAAGCCTGTAACAAAGGCATCTCGTGAAGCCGGAGAATATCCTTATTACGGTGCTAATGGTATTCAGGATTATGTGTCAAACTACATTTTTGATGGTACTTTTGTTTTGGTCGGTGAAGATGGAAGTGTCATTACAAAGTCAGGAACACCTGTGGTAACATGGGCAGAAGGAAAAATATGGGTTAATAATCACGCACACATTATTGAAGAGAAAGAAGGAGTAATGTTGCGTTATTTATATCATTATATTCAGACGATAGATGTAACTTCGTTGATCCATGGAAACATCCCGAAATTGACAGGAAAAGATTTTAAGGCGTTGAAGATCGCTGTACCTCCGTTGGAGGTACAACGTGAAATAGTCCGCGTGCTGGACTCTTTCACGTTACTTACAGCCGAGCTTACAGCCGAGCTTACAGCCGAGCTTACAGCTCGGAAGAAACAGTATAATTTTTATAGAGACGCATTAATTCAAAAAGAATGTAAAATTGAAAAAGTTAAGCTGAATTCTGTATGCGAAATTTACGATGGTACACACAAAACGCCTAAGTATACTAATACAGGAATACCGTTTGTGAGTGTAGAGAATATTGATGATTTATATGGAACACGAAAGTTCATTGCACCAGAGGATTATGCAAAATATAAAATCAAACCACGTAAGGGCGATGTTTTTATGACAAGGATTACGGCGGGGGTCATTGGAAAATGTACTGTAGTTGATCGTGATGATGATTTGGCATATTACGTTTCGCTTGCCTTGCTGAGACCAAATACCGATATTCTTGATAGTAAGTATTTAAAATATTATTTAGAAAGTGGTTGGGGGAGAAAAGAATTAAGTAAATGGATTTTATGGGATGCAACACCTACTAAAATAAATAAAGATGATATAGGAAGAGTACTTATTTCAATCCCCCCTCTTGATGTACAAAAAAGATTGGTGCAGGTGATTGAACATTTTGATGCTATTTGTACTGACCTTAATATCGGGCTGCCAGCAGAAATAAAGGCACGCCAAAAACAGTATGAATATTATAGAGATTTACTCTTGACATTCGCTGAAACGGGAAGCACGCTCGTGACAGACAGACAGACAGAACTGAACGCAATTAGGCTTATTCAGTATGTGTTTGGGTATGTTACATTGCCGATGGGAAGTTTGTTTGATTTCCGTAATGGATTGAGCAAAGGAAAGGATTTCTTTGGAACAGGAATTCCCTTCATCAGATATACAGATGTTTATAATAACAGATTTCTTAGGGAGAAAGATATTACTGCGTTGGTAGAATGTACGCCTGCTGAGGTTGAAAAACTGAAAGTTCATCGTGGAGATGTATTTTTTACCAGAACATCGGAAACGGCGGAAGATGTGGGATGGTCGTCGGTGATGCTGGATGACATAGAAGATTGTGTTTTTAATGGATTTACCATTAAGGCGACACCAAAAACGGATTTTTTATTGCCAGAATATTGTGCGTTTTGTTTCGCTACAGATGATTTCAGACAGTATGTTACAAGCCATTGTGCTTTTACAACCAGAGCGTCATTAACAGGAAAAACGATTGCAGGATATAAGCTTGCCTTTCCGAGTATAGAAAAGCAACAGGAAATTGTGAATGTATTGAGTAAGTTTCATGCCCTTTGTAACGACCTGTCTGCAGGCCTTCCAGCGGAAATTGAGGCACGCCGGAAGCAGTATGAATATTATCGGGATAAGTTATTATCCTTTGAAGAACTACAGAAAAAGTAAGGAGGCGAAATGCTGTGCCATATTTTAATATTGTGGCGGAAACGTCAGAAAATACCGTTGTCACGGAATATGAGCCGGTAAAGAAGCGTTCCGACAGTTACCAGAGCGAAGCCGCTCTGGAACAGGAATTCATCCGCATGCTGTGTGAGCAAGGGTATGAATACCTTCCGATTCACACGGAGAGTGATCTGGTCAGTAATCTCCGCAGGCAGCTGGAGGAATTGAACCATTATACTTTTTCCGATACGGAATGGGAGGACTTCTTCCACAATGCCATAGCAAACCCGAATGAACACATCGCGGAAAAGACCCGGAAGATACAGGAGGATCATATCCAGAATCTGCGCCGTGACGATGGATCGACTAAGAACATCACGCTGATTGATAAGAAAAATATCCACAATAACCGCCTGCAGGTTATCAACCAATACGTGGTCAGTACAAAAGATGGAGCGAAACATGATAACCGGTATGACGTTACGGTGCTGGTCAACGGCTTTCCGTTAGTACATATAGAACTAAAACGCAGGGGCGTGGCCATCCGAGAAGCTTTCAATCAGATCGAGCGCTACCAGAAGGAGTCTTTATGGTCGGGCAGCGGGCTGTATGAATACATCCAGATTTTTGTTATCTCCAATGGGGCGAACACAAAATACTATTCCAACAGTACCCGGTGGAACGCAGAGCGGGAGCATAAAAAGAAAGGCGCAAGTAAGACCAAGAGCAGTAACAGTTTTGAGTTTACCTGCTTCTGGGCAGATGCCAATAATCGTGTGATCCCTGATTTGATCGATTTTACGAAGACGTTTTTCGCAAAGCACACGATTTTAAATATTTTGACAAAATATTGTATCTTTACGTCCGAGGATATGCTGATGGTCATGCGCCCTTACCAGATCACAGCTACGGAGCGCATCCTTAACAGGATTGAGATAGCCAACAATTATAAAAAATATGGCATCGTGGAAGGCGGCGGTTATATATGGCATACCACAGGTTCCGGCAAGACCCTGACTTCTTTTAAGACAGCAAGGCTTGCTTCAAGGCTCCCGTATATTGACAAAGTACTGTTCGTGGTAGACCGTAAGGATCTAGACTACCAGACCATGAAGGAATATGACCGTTTTGAAAAGGGGGCGGCGAACAGCAATACATCCACTGCGGTTTTGAAAAAGCAACTGGAGGACGTGGAAGCCCATATCATTATCACGACCATCCAGAAACTGGCAACCTTTATCAAGAAGAACCCTGTTCATGAGGTGTATACGAAACACGTAGTCATCATTTTTGACGAGTGCCATCGGAGCCAGTTTGGGGACATGCACACGGCGATTGTGAAGCACTTTAAGAAATACCATCTGTTCGGCTTCACTGGCACACCAATCTTTTCCGTGAATTCGGGCAGGGCGAAAAACCCGGAATTCTTTACTACGGCGCAGACGTTTGGCGATCAGCTTCACAGCTATACCATTGTGGATGCCATCAATGACAAGAATGTACTCCCATTCCGGGTAGATTATATCCAGACGATGAAGGCTGAGGAAGAAATCACGGATGAGATGGTCTGGGATATTAACCGGGAGAAGGCCATGATGGCGCCCAAGCGCATCCAGCTTGTGACCAGCTATATCCTGGAGCATTTCGACCAGAAGACGTACCGTGGCGATAAAACCTACATATATAATACACTGGTGAATATCAAGGAAGTGGCATCTGCCAAGCGTGACGAAGTGGAAGAAATCAAGCGGAAACAGCGCATCAGTGGTTTTAATTCCATCTTCGCGGTGGCGAGCGTGCCGATGGCCAAGTTGTATTACCGGGAGTTCCAGAAACAGATGGCGGAAGATCCGACCAAGAAGCTGCGGATTGCGACCATCTTCAGCTATGGCGCAAATGAAGGGGAGGCAGATGGTATTCTGGATGAAGAAAATTCGGAAGATACCTCTGCTCTTGACCAGCCGTCCCGGGAGTTTTTGGAAGAAGCGATCCAGGATTATAACGAAATGTTCCATACAAACTATGACACCTCCAGTGAGAAATTCCAGAATTATTATAAAGACGTGTCACTGCGTATGAAGAACAAGGAATTGGATCTGTTGATTGTCGTGAACATGTTCCTCACGGGATTTGACGCCACGACTATGAACACGCTGTGGGTGGACAAAAACCTGAAGATGCATGGGTTGATACAGGCATTTTCCCGTACCAATCGTATCCTGAATTCCATTAAGACCTTTGGGAATATTGTGTGCTTCCGGAACCTGCAAAAGCGTGTGGACAGCGCTATTTCCTTGTTTGGGGATAAGAATGCCGGAGGAATCGTTCTCCTGCAAAGTTTTAAAGATTATTATTACGGGTACGAATCCATAGACGGGAAGCCAATGCCAGGATACGTGGATTTGATAGAAGAACTGAATCAGAAATTTCCATTGTCGGAGCCACGAATCACCGGGGAGCAGAACCAGAAAGAGTTTATTGCCTTGTTTGGCGCTATTCTCCGCATGCGAAACCTTCTGATATCCTTTGATGACTTTAAAGGCAAGGAGAGGATCTCCGAGCGTGATCTGCAGGATTATCTGGGGCGTTATCAGGACTTACGAGACGAGTGGAGTCACAAACAGAGAGAAAGCACGGATATCACGGATGACGTGGTCTTTGAAGTGGAACTGATTCACCAGATCGAGATTAACATTGATTATATCCTGATGCTCGTGAAAAAGTACCACGATACCCACTGTGAGGATAAGGAAGTGCTGATCACGATCCGTAAGGCCGTAGACGCCAGTCCGGAATTGCGGAGCAAGAAACAGCTGATCGAGAACTTTATCGCCGGGATCAACGAGGTGGATGACGTCATGGACGAATGGAATAATTACGTGGCACAGCGGCGGGAACAAGATCTTGATGAGATTATCGTGGAAGAAAGGCTGCGCCCGGAGGACACCCGGAAGTTCATGGAGAACGCTTTCCGGGACGGGGAGATCAAGACAACCGGGACGGACATTGATAAACTCCTGCCCCCTATCTCACGCTTCGGCGGCACTGGTACCAGGGCGAAGAAGAAGCAAGGCGTCATTGATAAGTTAAAGACATTTTTTGAAAAATATTTTGGTATTGGCGGTTCAGCATCTTTTATCGAGCCGAGACATAACATGATTACTTATGATCTTGACGGAAAGGAGTCGCTGTCGATGGTAGCAGAACCGAAAACACCATATGGAAAGAAGGATTAATTCTTGCAGGCATGATACATTAGTGTTTGTAAGGAAAATGGAACTATTGACAAACAGAACATATGTTCGTATAATATAATCATCGCTACTGTAGGGAATCGTTGATATAAAACGAGAAGAGATTAAACAGACACTTTCCCTTGAGTTTAATCTTGCTTAGGAGGCGCAATGATTATATGGAATATGAAATAGGATCCAAAGCCTTCATCATTGAAAGTAATCGAATTCTTCGAGAAGTAACCATAGTTCGTAAGAACTCAGATTTTTATATTGTTCGGTTTGACAACAATGGCAGTATCCAGTTACGCAAAAGCCGGATATTCCCTACCAGGGAAGCAGCAGAACAGCATCTTTCAAAGAATAATCGCACATCTCAGACATCTGGGAGTCAATCACCATATCAGCCTTGGCATTAAAAGGTGAAACATTTTGATATTGGTGATTGACAACTCCCGGTATTTTTTGTATACTCATGTTAGCATAAAAGCGAACAAGCATAAATGCTAATAAGAGAACAAAGAAGAGTAAAAATAAGACTACAAGAACGAAAGAGATGAAAAGGTGAAGGATTATGACGTATGCGAATTTTGGAGATTTTATAAGCAGGAAGAGGATCGAGAAAAAGATAACCATCAGAAAAATGGCGGATATGCTCGGAGTCTCTGCACCGTTTCTTACGGATGTTGAAAAAGATAGGCGAAATCCTTTCGACATTGAGAAGCTGAATCAACTCGCTCATATTCTGGAACTGACAAAAGAAGAAAAAAATGAGATGCTTAATCTAGCTGGAAAGAAGAGAAAAGCTGTTGCCCCAGATTTGCCGGAATATATTATGCAACGAGATTATGTGAGCGCGGCACTGCGTACAGCCAGGGATTTGGACGCTGGCGAAGAGGAGTGGAAGCATTTTGTTGAAGAACTGAAGAAGCGAAAGGGGTAAGTGCCTATCTATGTATGTAGCAGAAATTGTTCGAAAGAGATCAGGGGCTCCGGTATTAAGCCGGAAGGAGATCGATATTATTGGAGAAAATTTAGTATCAGATTTTAACCCGGATGCCATGTAAACACCGCAAGAGATAGATATAGATCTTTTTGTCCAGGATTATCTGGGGGCAGATCAGGATTTCCAATATTTATCTCATTGCGGTGTCTATCTGGGAATGACGGTGTTTAATGATACGGACAAGGTTCCTGTATATGATCCTATTCAAAATCGGGCTGAGTATATTAGTGCCAGGGCCAATACGATTATTATTGACCGGACTCTTTTAGAAGAAAATCAGGAACATAGGTATCGTTTTACAATGGGACATGAAGCAAGCCATGTTTTTTTACATACCCCATACTTTGCTTATGACCCTAATCAGATAACTTTAATGGATCTGCTGGGGGAGAGAAAAGAAGCTGCAATGATACAGTGCAGGGTTGATACGAAAAAGATGAATTGTGAACAGCAGGCGGTCTGGACAGACAAAGAGTGGATGGAGTGGCAGGCCAATGCATTATCTTCCGCAATTTTAATGCCTAAGGCAATGGTTCATAAACTTGTGAGGGCTCTCCGGCAAAAGCCAGGATTTTCTCAGAAAAAAGAAATTCAAAGATGCTATATTGAAGCGGATACAGTTTCACAAGTTTTTAACGTGTCCTTTCAGGCAGCTACGATCCGGTTAAAAGAGTTGGGGATTATTCGGCAAGAAATTTGTATGACACAGCAAGTCCTTTGTTTTATGAGGGAGTAGTTCACCTATAAGGATATGGCGGGTTTCTTAAGAAGCCCGCAAAATTTTTAATCTTTATGTTCGCTAGTTAGCGAACAAGTAAATGAAGAAGGGGGATTGATACAGTGGAAGAATTCCAAATGGATATCCATTTAAGCTGTCCATGGTGTGGTGGTAGCGAAATATTGGTAGATCACCGTACCAAGGCTACGATTTCTGTTCAGTGTGCAAAATGCAGAAAGATTTACAAAGCCTATCTGGACTTATTAAAAACAGAAAAATCTAAAGCCCAGAAACGTATGGGATGAAGAAGATAGAAAAGCTGACTGACCGTAGGAACAATTCAATAGTCACCAATAAGGGTCGGAGCTGACTGTAAATGTTTACAGTTATGCTCTGATCCTTTTTTTATTTCTATCAGCTACTTTTTACACTTTTTTATATGTAAACGGAGAATAAACGAGTAGATAAAAGTTTTGCGAAAAAGTTTTTTAAAGCGGTCAAAAGGTGTCCGGTTTAACCAATAAATTAAAGCCACGGAGCAAGGGAAAGGAGGTGTGATACGATGAGACCTAATGAACGAAGGGCGGCGATCTTCGATGCACTGTGCATCAGACGCCAGGATACAGTAGAAAATCTGGCGTCTGAGTTTGGCGTGAGTGAGAAAACCATCCGGCGTGATATTGAGGAACTATCGTGTTCATACCCAATTGAGACAGTTCGTGGCAGATATGGTGGCGGTGTGAAGGTAGCAGATTGGTACCATCAAAACCGGAAAACGCTCTCACCGGAACAGGCAGAACTTTTGAAAAGGCTGGCCCCCTCTTTGGAAGGAAATGACCTTGATGTTATGAACAGTATCATTTCCCAATTTTCTCCCTATTAAATCCAGAATACGGGAACACCCCATAGGCGCGAACTTAAGCAAGCAGTCCTGGTAAAACTGCTGAATAAAACGCATCCTTTTGGTTTCTTCGCCACCGCTGTTTCTTTGATAAATACCGAATGTATTTTTTGTCTGTTAAATCTACAAAAAGACTCCATGACAGACACAAACTACTGATTACTTGTATCAATGAAATTTTGCATTCCTCATAAGTTGTATAGGATACTTGCCTTTTTTCCGTAAGAAAACGTTCTGCTTGAAATGCCTGACACTCCACGATCGTCCATAAGATAAGCCATAGCAGGGTTTCCGTCTCTGCATAGGCCTTACCACCTGCTTTTATCGTATGGATAGAGAAATTCTGTTTAAAACGTTTAAACAGCAGCTCCACTTGCCAGCGGCTTGTGTACAAGTGCAGGATTTCCTCTCCACAGTATCTTGCATCAAGAGATGTGATAACCACAACCCAGCCTGCGCAAAGCAGTGTTTGCGTTCCGATTCTGTATTGGTTTTTGCTGGCTTTTCTGATTTTTCGTTTCCTGGCCTGTGCTGCTTTGTCAACTGGGAGTTTATGGGCAATTACCCGCACAAAACCGTTTTCCTTCTTGTATTTGCACAAACCAAACAAATCGATCCATTCCATCTGTTTTTCTTCCGCTTCTTCCAACTTTGCTATTAGGGAAATTTTTGTCCCGTTCGCATCATACAGAAGGAAATTTTTCGGTGTGATGCGCAGGATCACGTCTGCCCCCTGGCTTTGGGCATAAATATAATTCTGCGCTGTCCCATATCCAGCGTCCGCCAGAATCAGATCACCTGATCCCATGGAAAAATGCGTCAGGGATTCTGCGGTATGCTGGTCAGAAACCTTTACTTGTTTTATCCGGTTTTCGTTCAGAGAATAGCACAGGTGGATCCGTTGTTGTTCCTGTTGTTTCCCCTGCTGGCGAATTACGGATGTATCTACCAGGAGCACCTGTTTCACTCCTGCAAAACAAGAAGCGTCCACTGCAGGAAGCAGGGAAGAAAGCATCCC
>DVHN01000010.1 GCA_018712075.1 Candidatus Fimimorpha faecalis | reverse complement strand
AAATATGGAAGATAGAATAAGCAGCGTTAGATGTTTTACTCTCATAATAAGCCTTCTTTCTATAAAAAATATTAACAAAATCTATTGTAACTTTTTTTTATAAAAAAATCAACAGTAAAGTATAAAATCTGAAGTAAGGAAAAATAATTGTGGTAGAGGAAAAAAAGGAATATATGCTTGAAATATGGATAAAACTGTTGTAATATAATAAAGATATTATTCTGCAATAATATGAGGAGGAAAATTATGCTGAACTATTGCGCAGATATTCACTGTCATATGTTGCCAAGACTAGATGATGGAGCAGAGTCATTTGAGGAATCCGTACAGATGTTAAAGATTGCTTTTAGAGAAGGGATTCGTACGATATGTTTGACACCGCATTATATGCCTGAAAGATGGAAACCAAGGCTTGATAAGGCGAAAGAATATCAAAAGTACTTGCAACGCTATGCAACACAGCTAAGTAATGATATTAAAATCTATTTAGGAAATGAATTATTTTATAGACAAGGAATAGTAGAAGACTTAAGAAATGGAAGTTGCCTGACATTGAATAATAGTAGATATGTGTTGGTAGAATTTGCGCCAAGAATGATGTATCAGGAAATTCTGAAAGGCCTTAATAGTTTAATGAGTGGAGGATATATCCCGATATTGGCACATATTGAGCGCTATATGGAAATAATAGGAAAGTTAGAACGAGCAGAAGAAATAAAACAAAGGGGAATCATTATTCAGGTAAATGCTTCATCTGTGCTTGGAGGAAGTGGCAATGCGGCTAAAAAATTTGTAAGAAAACTTCTTAAAAATGAACTTGTGCATGTAATTTGTACAGATGCGCATAGTAATAATCACAGAGCCCCTTATATGGCAGATTGTGTGCAATTTGTCATGAAGCATTATGGCAGTGACTATGCAGAACAGTTATTTTATAAAAATGCAGAAAAAATTTTGTATGATAAAAAAGTAGGAGATTTATAAAATGCAGGAAATGAAAAACGATGAAATTGAAGTTGATTTAAAAGAGCTATTTTTTGTTTTTTGGGGAAAATTATGGATAATACTTCTTTCTGGTATTGTATTAGGTATTGCGGCATATTTCTATACTTCTGTGATGATAACTCCACAGTATGCGTCAGATGGAACAGTATATATTTTAACACGTTCTAATTCAAATCAGCAAGTAACAACAGGAGATTTAAATATGTCAGCACAGCTGACCAGTGATTTTGAGGAACTCATTATAAGTCATACGGTTCTAGATGAAGTAATCGAACAAATTGATTATGAGGGACTTACATTTGGGAGTCTTAAAAATAAGATTACAGTAACAAATCGGACGGATACACGTATTTTACAGATTACCGTTACAGATCCAGATCCATTGATGGCAAAAGCAATTGTGGATAAAGTAATCGAAATATCTTCAGAAAAGATAAAAAGCATTATGGATATTGAAGCAGTCAATCTGGTGGATGAAGGAACATTGAATAGCACTCCAGTGAGCCCTAGTTATAAAAAGAATGTTTTAATCGGAGTTTTAATAGGAATTGTGATTACATCGGCAATTGTTATAGTTATGTATCTTTTAGATGATAAAATTCATACAGGAGAAGATATTGAAAAATACTTGGGTCTCAGTGTACTTGGAGTGATTCCAGAAGTGTCAAATGAGAAAAAGAAAATGCGTAGAAAGGGTGTAAAATAGATATGCAAAAAGTAGAGGTTACTAGTAAATATAGTGATAATTATCAAGTAAATGAGGCATTTAAAGCACTTCGTACGAATATTCTTTTTTGTGGTTCAGATATCAAAGTAATTGTTGTTACAAGCTGTCAGCCAAGTGAAGGAAAAAGTTCAGTTTCTGCGGAGACTGCAATTGCCATGGCTCAGATGGGAAAAAAAGTGTTATTAATTGATGCAGATTTGAGAAAATCTGTTATGGCAGCGAAATACCATATTGGAAGTGAAGTAAAAGGACTCAGTGAGTTATTATCTGGTCTGGCAACACTGGAACAAGTATTATGTGCAACAACAACAGAAAATCTTCATGTGATTTTTTCTGGACCAGTACCTCCAAATCCAGCGGAGTTGTTGGGAGGAAAACAAATTCAAATTCTATTAGAAAATCTTCGGGATGTATATGATTATATTATTATTGATTCTCCTCCATTAGGAAGTGTAATTGATAGTGCGGTAGTTGCGGGCTTCTGCGATGGGGCAATTCTAGTTGTAGCAGCGGATCAGATTAAATATAGTTTTGCTCAGGGAGTAAAAGAGCAGTTTGAGAAAAGTGGCTGTAAAATACTTGGAGCTGTGTTAAACAGAGTTGAGATGAGGAAGAGTGCATACGCTAAATATTACAATGGACATTATGGAAGATATTATGGAAAGAATGGTTCCCAATATCAATAATTTTGTAAAATACTGAAAAAAAAGGTTGATTAAAATTTTTTTAATGATATAATTAAGAAAGGCAACCAAAAGAGAACAAATAATGGTTGAAAATATAATGTCTACGAAGGGAGAAAAAATGAAAAAGAAGATTACAGCTCTAGTGTTAAGTATGCTGATGTTATTATCTTTCTCTGGGACGGCGATGGCAGCGACAACGTATAATGAATATGAGAAGGCAGTCATTGCAGTTTTTGAAGAGGGGCTTGATGTAAGAGGAGTTCATCTTCAAATTAATCCTGAATATATCCAGTTAGCCAGACAAGCTATGATTGCAGATGATGTGGATATGACGGCAGAGCAGTCAAATCGAATTGTAGCGATTATTAGAAAAGCATACTCACTAGCTCAAGAAGATGGTGGATTGACGGTATGGACTTTGAAACATTCTACAAGAAGTGCAATTTTAGAGTTAATAAAAGAGGCTGCACAGGTTGTAGGATATACAGGTGAATATGATGCTTCTACAAAGAATATTATATTCAAAGATACACATGGAAATATTATTTTCGATAGATTAGCGGCAGATGTTATTAAAAATACTGGAGATTCTTACCAAGGAACAGCAGCTGCAATTGGTGCGTTAGCAGTTGTAATGGTAGGTGCTGGTATAGTAGCAAAAAAGAAGAAATTTTTTAAGGTTGCTTAATGATGCGCAGACGTAAACATAAGATTAATAAAATAATGGCATATTTCTATATGCCATTATTTTTTGCCATTCTTGGCTATGCAATTGTAGCAGTAACCCTTTCTCCTGTCATTAATACAGTAATTGCGGCAGGAAGTCTTATAATTTCATCAGCGGGACAAAATACCGATGAAGTGAAGTCCTATTATGAAGGAGAAATTACTGTAAAACAGCCAAAAGAAGGAGAAAAAATACCAGTTGAAGAGATCGATTTTCCTTACAGTGGAACGAAATTTGGAGAATTATCTTGTGATCGAATTGGTCTAAGTGCTCCTGTATATAATGGAGATAGTGAAGCGATCCTTATAAACGGAGCTGGAAAATATCTTGGGAGTTTTTTCCCTGGCTTTGGAAGCACCATATTAATTGCTGGTCATGATAATTTATATTTTGCTGAGTTAGAGAAAATACAAAAGGATGATATTATTACATTTAAGACCTTTTATGGAATTTATCAATATAAAGTTACGGATATTCAAGTGGTAGAAGAGGGGGAGCAGCGAGAGGCATCGCATTTAGATGGAGAAAAGGAAGAGTTAGTTCTGTATACCTGTTATCCATTCTATCCAACTGTCTATGAAAAAACACAGCGTTATTTTGTATATGCGGATAAAATTTCTGGACCAGATATTGAGTGGGAGGAAACTAAATGAGAGGTACTTCTAAAAGAAAAAGACATGTAGGAAGAACAATATTTTGTACTTTATTTAGTTTTTTGCTCTCTGTATTTCTCACTATTGCATCTATTTTAATGGCGATAAGAATTGGATTCTTTAATAAAGAACTGATATTTGAATATTTAGATAAAGTAGATTTTTATAATGAGGTTCAACAAGAAGTTTATAAACAAGTCAGTTATGAGATTGTTCCAACTGGTTTGGAACTTGACCTAATTGATGAGACAATACCAATTGAGAAAATACATAACGATGTAAATGGTTATATCGAAGCCTGTTTTGATAATACAGAGTATGCAATTGATACAACGGAAATTGAGGATGCCATGTATCAAAACATCATGGATCAGTTTGAAAATATGGAAAGACAGGAAGATACTGGAACACAAGAACATGCACGACGGTTCATTTCTAATATTATGGAAAAATATCCAGATATTATAAAATTTCCATATATAAAAGAATTTTCTGATATATCTACAAGAATACAACCACTGATTACATTGATCATGATTGCTGCTATTGTGATGGGAGTTGTGTGTATTTTGTTTCTTTTACTATTGCAGCGTTGGAAACATCGAAGTTTGAGATATATTATATATGCAATATTGGCGGCGGCTTTAATGACAGTAGTAGTGCCAGTCTATTTGTTGATTCAAAAAACTTATGAAGGATTAGGAATTCGTCCAATTTACCTTTATAATTTCTGCATGGAATACATTAAGGCTTCTTTATTCTCTTTTGTATGGATTGGAATTGTATGGCTGGGAATTGCTGTTTTTCTTATGATTGTAATAAAATTAATGAAAGAACGTTTAAAGAAAAGAAAATATAGATAATATTCAGACATGGGTATCGCAAGTTTACCCATGTCTGTCTGCTTATCATGATGTGAAACGGGGCAGAAGTTTTCTTAGCTATGGAGTAATGGGCATGGTACCCATGTAGCAGGCATTTTGGCAGGAGATGGGAGATTATCCGAAGGAAAAATAAAGGGAGTTGCACCAAAGGTAAAGCTTGTTGTGCTGAAAGTTTTAGATGATACGGGAAATGGTAAGTTGAGTCATATGCTAGCTGGAATTAGCTGGTTAGAGAAAAATTGGAATGTATATGGAATTCGAATTGTCAATATTTCCATTGGAGCAGTTTCAACTCGATTAACGGGAGAAGATTCCCAATTAGTAAAAGCAGTGAATCGTTTATGGGACTTGGGAATGGTAGTATGTGTTGCGGCAGGGAATGAAGGAAATAGGATAACGACACCTGGAATTTGTCCTAAGACAATTACCGTTGGATCAAGTGATGATACAATCATGGTAGATCAACGTGGAAATATATACAGAAATTATTCTGGTAAAGGACCGACAAAAGGTTGTGTATGCAAACCAGAAATTGTAGCGCCTGGAACTAATATCATTGCTGCAAATGCAATGAATCAAAGATTAGATATTCCATATACGATGAAAAGTGGTACGTCAATGTCTACTCCGATTGTTTCAGGAGCAATTGCATTATTGTTAGAAAAATATCCTGAATTGAGTAATAAGGAGGTAAAATTGCGCCTAAAACGTACGGCAAAAGACTTATTGTTGCCGCAAAATCATCAAGGATGGGGGCAAATCTCCATAGTAAATTTGTTAAAAGAGGATTATTTTTAAATATGTTTGAATTGGAAACGCTAGAAATATTTTGAAAAAGCCTCTTGACAAAATTAGTATTATTGTATACAATAATACAAAACTTCGATGGATAATGATTCATGAGAAAGGCTTGGTATACATATGGATAATCGATCAGTTGTTATGAATAAACACACGAATTTACTAGAATTAGAGGAACATATTTACCATTTAGCAGATGTAGAAGAACCAAACACATTTCGGAATCTGTTTCCGTATGATGAAGTACCAAAGATTGCATTTAATAATCGTATTGTACCACATAATATGCCAGAGCATATTTGGATTACCGATACGACGTTTCGGGATGGTCAGCAGTCGAGGGCACCTTATACGACGGAACAGATCGTAACAATTTACGATTATTTGCATCGCTTAAGTGGTCCAAATGGAATTATCCGTGCAAGTGAATTTTTCCTCTATACGAAGAAAGATAGAGATGCAGTTTATAAATGTCTGGAACGTGGATATCAATTTCCAGAAGTAACAAGTTGGATTCGTGCAAATCGCAAAGATTTCCAGTTGGTAAAAGAAATCGGATTAAAAGAGACGGGAATTTTAGTCAGCTGTTCCGATTACCATATTTTTTATAAAATGAAAATGACACGTCAGCAGGCAATGTTTCATTATCTTCATATTGTACGAGAATGTTTAGAGTTTGGAATTAGCCCGAGATGTCATTTAGAAGATATTACACGTTCTGATATGTTTGGATTTGTAATTCCATTTTGTTTAGAACTAATGCGGCTTCAAGAGCAGTATAAAATTCCAGTTAAAATTCGTGCCTGTGATACAATGGGATATGGAGTGAATTTTTCTGGTGCAGTAATGCCTCGTGCAGTGCAAGGTATTATCTATGGTTTAACAACACATGCAGGGGTATCTAGTGAAAACTTAGAATGGCATGGACATAACGATTTTTATAAGGCAGTTACAAATTCTACAACTGCTTGGCTGTATGGATGCAGTGGTGTTAACACATCTTTGTTTGGAATTGGAGAGCGTACAGGAAATACACCGTTAGAAGCGATGGTATTTGAGTATGCACAGTTAAAAGGCAGCTTAGATGGAATGGATACGACAGTAATTACCGATCTTGCAGAATATTTTGAAAAAGAGATTGGAGAAAAAATTCCAGAACGTACACCGTTTGTTGGAAAAAATTTCAACGTGACACGTGCAGGTATTCATGCAGATGGCTTGTTGAAAAATCAGGAAATTTATAATATTTTCGATACAGAAAAGTTCTTAAAACGTCCACCATTAGTGGCTGTTTCCAATACATCTGGACTTGCAGGAATTGCCCATTGGATTAATAATTATTATCGCTTGAGTGAGGAACAGAAAGTTGATAAAAATAGTGAATTAGTTACAAAATTAAAAAAATGGGTGGATGCACAGTATGAGGATGGTCGTGTGACCGTTATTTCTGATGAAGAATTGATTGCTGCTATTGAGCAATATAGTCAGGAATTAAATATTATATTATAATAGAATTCAAATTAATACGGAGCGTTATGGCTGCTAACCAGACGTTCCGTGTTCGAATTTATAGGAGGATAAAACATGGAGAATAATATTATGTTACAAGGAGAAGTGACAGACAAATATTCTCTGAGAGGACGAGTGTTTAACGCATTAAGAGAAAATATTTTATCTGCCAAGTATAGTCAAAATGAGGAATTAAAAGAAACAGCAGTTGCCGCTGAATTAGGAGTTAGCCGTACTCCTGTTAGAGAGGCGCTTCGGCAGTTGGAATTAGAAGGGCTTGTAAAGATTATTCCAAATAAAGGAGCCTATGTAATTGGAATTACAGACAAAGATATTGAAGATATTTATTTAATGCGTTCCTTATTAGAAGGATTATGTGCTAGATTTGCAACAAATAATATTACGCAGGAACAAATTGAACAATTAGAAGAAATTACATATTTAACTGATTTTCATGTAAAAAAAGGAAATTTAGAACAACTTTATGAACTGGATAATCGATTTCATGGATTATTATATGAAATTTCTGGAAGCAGAATGTTGGCACATGTACTGAGTGATTTTCATCATTATGTGGAGAGAGTGAGAAAGGTGTCTCTGGCTCAAAAAGTGAGAAGTCAGGAATTCAATGAGGAACATAAAGCAATCTTACAGGCGATGAGAGAACATGATGCTGCAAAGGCAGAAAAGTTGGCAAACATGCATATTGTGAATACGATTCACAATATTAACCGAAATGGGTTAGAAATTATTAAAGATCCAGCAATAACAGAAAAATAAATGAATTAGAAGGGTGAATTTTGCATTTCTTATGCAGGATTCCCCTTTTTTATATAGAGAAAAACTTATAAGTAATTCGGGAAATATTAGAATAAAAAGAAAGAGTTATCCGATATTTTTGTTTAAATTATCAAAAATATGGATATAATTTGAAAATTAACTATTTTATTGATATTAGTAAAAATACAGAAATATATTGCAATAGTCAAAAAATTATGGGGGGGGGGGTAAAAATAAGAAGAAAAATAATTTGAAAATCAAAAAAGATAGTGACAAAATAAAAGAAATGAGGTATGATAAGAACGATCGATATGATAAAAGAAGGAGGGTTGAATTCCCATCCCTGAATTCATGCTACAGAAAATGCAGCATTAGGAGGTAAGTATGAAACTAGAAGTAAAAGAGATTAGGAAAAGCTTTGGTGATACAGAAATTTTGCACGGTATCACATTTGAAGTGGAAAGTGGAGTTGCACTTGGATTACTTGGACGGAATGGAGCTGGAAAAACAACAACAATTCGTATTTTGATGGATGTTTTCAAAGCGAATGAAGGAAAAATTCTATTAGATGGAGCAGTTTTTGACAGAAAAGAACACCAAATTGGGTATCTTCCAGAAGAAAGAGGGCTATATCCCAAAAAAACAGTACAGGAGCAACTGATATATTTGGCTATGCTTCGTGGAATGAAGAAAAAAGAAGCTGCTGAAAATACAAAGAAATGGTTGAAACGATTGGAAGTAGATCAATATCTAAACCGAAAATTGGAAACATTATCAAAAGGAAATCAGCAGAAAGTACAGCTGGCATCTACGCTTGTCTGTGATCCAGAAATTGTTATTTTAGATGAACCATTTAGTGGCTTAGATCCAGTTAATTCTCAGATATTGAAAGATGTTGTGAAAGAGTTAATTGAACAGGGAAAAATAGTTATTTTTTCCAGTCATCAAATGAGTTATGTAGAAGAGTTTTGTGATAATATTGTCATTATCGATCATGGTGAAGTTGCCTTGAAAGGACGTTTACAAGAAATAAAGAGGGAATATGGGCGTCATCTTTATATTTTGAATGCTGAAAATTATGAGGTTTCTGAACTAAAAAACAAATGTGAAAAAGAATTAGCTGATTATATGGTTGTACAAGAATTAAAGAAGGAATTTTTGGTCTTAAAATTAAAAGAAAAGGTTGGACAAGAAGATTTCTTGAATGCAATATTACATACGGATATTATAATTGACGTTTTTGGAAATTATAAGCCATCATTGAATGATATTTTTGTAGCAAGAGTGGGAAATGATGGAACGGAGGGAGAGATAAAATGAAACAGTTTATTACCGTACTGAAATTTGAGCTGGCTAATTATATAAAAAACAGAACATATATGGTGACAACAATATTAATGGCGGTTGTCTTAGGTGCATTAATGTTTTTGCCTCGTGTTTTAGATTTGACAGGTTTAGTTGGCGAGTCCCAGGGATCTGTGGCAGTGGAAGAATCCGTTTTGGAAGAGCAAGAAGAACAAGTGAATGAGGAAGAGTCTTCCCAAACGGAAACTTATCTATTGTTTGATCCGAATGAAATTGTAAATCAGGAATTACTAGAGCAATATTTTCCTGGTGTAATGTGGCAGGAAGCAGAAAGTGAGGAAGAAATTCGCACGGCGGTAGAGCAACAGAATGCTTTAGCAGGATTTTGTGTTACAGCAGAAGATCATTTTACTTATTATGTATTTAATAAAAGTATGACAAGTGGTGATACGGAGATATTTTCAGAATTGCTTGGATTAGTAAAACAATTGAATTATTGTGAAGAACATGATTTGAATTTTGAAGAAGTATCACAAGTATTCCAATTTGCAGACCAAGTACAGTATGAAGAAGAGATTCTCGGAAAAGATATGGTAAGCAATTATTTTTACTGTTATGCATTTGTAATTTTAATTTTTATGATGATTATTATGTATGGGGTTATGATTGCAACATCAGTAACAACAGAAAAAAGTAATCGATCTATCGAAGTCCTTGTTACAAGTACTTCTTCTAATAGCTTGATATTTGGTAAGGTAATTGCAGGTGCAATTGCAGGTATTTGCCAAGTGGGAATTATTTTGGGAGCAATTTTACTTTCCTATCAGATAAATCGAGAAGCTTGGAATGGATTTTTAGATTCATATTTAAATATTCCAATTGATGTATTAGTTACCTTTGCCTTATTTGGAATTGGAGGATACCTATTCTATGCGTTTCTATATGGGGCGGTTGGAGCTTTGGTGTCCAAAACAGAAGATATTAATAAAAGTTCCAGTGGTTTGCAGATGGTTATTATGATTGTGTATTTTGTTGTTTTAGTACAACTTATGAATGTAGATGGAATTGTAATAAAAGTAGCTTCTTTTCTTCCTTTTAGTTCTTATAGTGCAATGTTTGCCAGAGTGGCAATGGGAAATGTAGAAATGTGGGAAATTATCGTTTCATTTATTATTCTAGTTGTCTCCGTTGTAGCAGCAGGATTAATTGGAGCAAAAATTTATCGTATGGGAACATTACGTTATGGAAATCCAGTGAAGTTTTCTCATGCATTAAAATCAGTTTTAAGAAAAGAATAGAAAAATCATAAAATTTAGTTGCTACATTTTCAATAATATTCTATAATAGAAAAAGCAAAATTATAGAAGAAAGATGGAAGATGTATGAAACGAATAATAAGTTCAATTATAATGGTAGTAATTGCATTGTCCTTATTCTCAAACTTAAAAATGGAGCAAGTATTTGCCGAAGTAAATGGACCAGAAGTAAATGGACAAGCATATTGTGTAATGGATGCAGATACGGGTGAGGTTATTATTAGTAAAAATATGGACGCACGTATGTATCCTGCCAGCATTACAAAAATTATGACAGCGCTAATTGCGTTTGAACAATGTAAGAATTTGGATGACGAAATTACCTTTTCTGAAACGGCATTAGATATTTCAAGTATTAGCTCCACAATTCATCCAGCTGCAAAAGTAGGAGAGACTATGAGCTTTATGGATGTTATGTATGGTCTGATGTTAAGTTCAGGTAATGAATGTGCAAATGCACTTGCAGAGTATACATATGGAGATATTGGTATATTTGTAGAAAAAATGAATGAACGGGCACAGCAAATTGGAGCGGTTAATACACATTTTACAAACCCACATGGACTCCATGATGAAAATCACTATACAACTGCGAAGGACATGGATTTAATTTTTCGAGAAGCTCTTAAAAATAAAGATTTTGTTAAAGTAGCATCGACTCCTACGTATAATATTCCAGAAACAAATAAGGAAGATTCCCGGTATTGCGAAGCGGGGCATCGAATGGTTCTTGGAACAATTCCATGTGAGGGAATTATTGCTGGAAAATCAGGACGGACAAGAGAAGCAGGCAGGACGTTAATGACTGCGGTAGAGCGGAATGGCAGGACTTTGGTTATTGCATTACTGAAAACGAATGATAATAATCTCTATGGAGATACACAAGTGCTGATTGATTACGGTTTTAATATTGCTGAAGGAAATTATCCAAAAGTCACATGGGATTTAGTTCAAGATGAAGTATGGGCGACAGCCGATGTTAAAATCCGTAAATATCCAAGTTCTTATGCATCGCAAGTAGGATATTTGGCAAGGGGAAAGTCAGTGGAGCGAGTTGCTACCTATGACAAGTGGAGTAGAGTAAAAGTGGGAGAGTCTGAATTTTATATTGATTCTGACTATTTAGTAACGGATAAGTCAATGATTCCGAAAGAAACTGTTGCAGCTACATCAGATGAGAAAAAAGAAAAGGAAAGTTCCAAAGAAGCAACAAAAGGCATTATTTTAGAGACAGAGAGTAGTGAGGAAGAATTGAATATGCCTGAAAATGATTCCCCATATAATCAAGTAAGTCATTCTTCAGGAATTATAAATCAAATAAAAAATAATATGATCGACTACTTTGGAGAAGACTGGAAAGTTGTTACTGGGTTAGGTATCTCAATCATAATAGTAGTAATTATTCTCATTGTTTATCTAATCAGAAGAAACAAAAAGAATGATTAACATATTTTTCTAAATTGGCTATTTTTTCAACTTGCAAAATTAGAAAATATCAGTTATAATAAAGACAAGTTAAATATCCTGGGGTGTTCGAGATCCTGCTTTTTTTGAACCTACATGACATAATACGGGATTCCTAGATTGTCAGATGGATGTCAAGCCTCCGATTTGCAGTGGAAGGCAGAAGTCTGATTGCGGTTGCCCACCTAGCTTCGCTAGGCGTCAAAGTGGCAGGGACGGCATTTTGGGATATAAACAATAAGTCAAAAAAGGAATGGTTTATCCATTCCTTTTTTGTTATGGCTGTCATATATAAAAAACATTCCGCAAAGTCGCTTTAATATAAAGAAGTTATAATAGTTGTTCTTTTTTACTCTAATATATTTTTAGTATGAAATAGTAAATGCTTTCATATAATCAAACAGGTTAAACTGTGATTAATACAGTGATACTGGAAGCAGGAGGCGTTTATGAAAAGACGATCAAGAAAATGGCTTGGTATTTTAGGAGGAATCTGTATTATTATAATGCTTTTATCATGGATACCGGAGAAAAATGAAGCATATAGTGAACTTTCTGCAGGAATAAGCAGGGGAAGAGCTGCAAAATCGTTAGCATTAGCATTTGTGGACAAGGATATTTGTACGCAAACAGAAAACACTTTTTTTGAAGCTCAGGAAAATGATAAATGGTATGTTCCGTATATGAATTATTTATATCATTGTGGGTATATTACGACTGATTTAATACCTCCAAATCAGAAGACGGCAGAAGGGCGTTTGACACAAAGAGAATGGGCAATTATTTTACAAAATATTGGCATGGCTGATCGGATTAAGGATGCAGATTCAGAGGCAGAGGTAAGTTTTGAACAATTTTGGGAAGATTATCGGGTTATTTTACAGAAGACAGATCCAAATCAAACGGTTATAAGAAAGACGGTTACACTTTATCAAACTGCCGCAAATCTTGCAGATGCAAAACCGTGGGAAGCATATACGGATATTGGAATACTTGGATTTGATGGAGTGGCGTTGGATTATTATTTAGGAAAACAGATTTTAGTTTCTTTAAGAGGAACAGAAATTATTCGAGTATTTGGAGAAGAAGATCCAGTTCCTGTGGAAGAGCCAGAAACGATGGAGCCTCAGGCAGTAGAGCAGACAAAGGGAGTAGAACAAGAAATAAGAGTTCTAATTCAAGCATCTGATTATAGCCAGAAGTTACATAATTCTGTAAGTATTACAAGCGCACAAGGTTTTCGTACAACGTATGAGGGGATTGTGAATTGTTATGCTCCAGGGGAAAGTATCACAGTGACATCGGAACAAATTTCTTCAGGAACCATGGTTGTGGAACCAGAGAAAAATTCAGAACTGATGTTATCGTCAGTGCATCGTTCACAGGGAACCCCATCTTATCCAGGCAGATTGGAACTAACCGCCCAGGGAAATCAAGTAGCAGTGATTAATATTGTAGATATTGAAAAGTACTTGACGAGAGTGGTACCTTCTGAAATGCCAGCTTCTTATGGAGTAGAAGCTGCGAAAGTTCAGGCAATTTGTGCGAGAACGTATGCTTGGCAAAAACTGGCATCGGGACAATGCCCAGAGTATGGAGCTCATGTAGATGATAGTACCAATTATCAAGTATATAATGCAATTGCGGAACAGGAAGTTTCTACTCAAGGAGTAGAAGCTACAGCAGGACTTATTTTAACAAATCAGGGAAAAATTATTACACCATATTATTTTTCCACTTCATGTGGATATACGGCAGATAATCAAATATGGGGAGGAAATACAGCAGATTATCCATATTTAACGGCAAAAGCAGTTTCCGTGACACAGGAAAGTTTAAATCTGACTGATGAGACAACGTTTCAAGCTTTTATTTTAAATAAAGAGTATCCTGCCTATGAGATTGGATTTCCTTGGTATCGTTGGGAATATTCGATTGATATGGCATCTTTGGAAACGGTGATAAAAGAACGATTACCATCCTTGATTGCAAACCGTCCGCATAATACGTGGACCGTTCATGAAGATGGAACAATGAGTGAAACATCAAATGCAGAAATCGGAAAACTGGTATCTGTGGAAATTGTTTCCCGGTACACAGGAGGAATTGCAGCACAGCTAAAAATTACAGGGACACAGCAAACCATCTTGATTCAGCAAGAAAGCAGCATTCGAGCAATTTTAGGTTCTCCAAATCAAATTTATACGAATCAATCCGAAAGTGGAAGCGGAAAAAGCGAGGGAAACTACCTTCCAAGTGCGTTTGTCTGTTTGATTCCAATTATGGATGCAGAAACGTTAACTGGATATCGGATTTGCGGAGGAGGAAACGGGCATGGAATTGGAATGAGTCAAAATGGTGTTTATGCAATGACAATGCAAGGAAAAAATTGGCAGGAGATTCTAACATATTTTTATCCATCTATAGAGTTAAAAAATATATCTGAGATAGAATAGCATCCCAAAATGAATATTTTAAGTTTTTAGTTGCATAAAAACGCATTTACTTGTATAATGGGCTATGTGAAATTGTGTTATTGCAATTAGAGAAAGAGATAGTCAAATTGGAATGGAGGATTAGTGATGGAAAAAATAACTATGAAGACACCATTAGTAGAAATGGATGGAGATGAGATGACTCGAGTTCTATGGAAAATGATCAAAGATGAGTTATTACTTCCATTTATAGATTTAAAGACGGAATATTATGACTTGGGATTGGAATCTCGTGATAAAACAAACGATCAGATAACAATAGATTCTGCATTGGCAACGAAAAAGTATGGAGTAGCAGTAAAATGCGCAACAATTACTCCAAATGCAGCTCGTGTGGAGGAATACAATTTGAAAGAAATGTGGAAGAGTCCAAATGGTACGATTCGTGCGATTTTGGATGGAACGGTATTCCGTACCCCAATTATTGTAAAAGGAATTGAACCAAATGTTAAAACATGGAAGAAACCAATTACAATTGCCAGACACGCATATGGAGATGTGTATAAAGCAACTGAAATGAAAATTCCAGCCGCTGGAAAATGTGAATTAGTTTATACTAATGAAAATGGAGAAGAAGTGAGAGAGCTCATCCATAATTTTACTGGAGCTGGTATTATTCAAGGACAGCATAATACAGTTGCTTCGATTACAAGTTTTGCAAAGAGCTGTTTTAACTATGCATTGGATACAAAACAGGATCTTTGGTTTGCAACAAAAGATACAATTTCTAAAAAGTATGATCATACATTTAAAGATATTTTCCAGGAAGTATTTGACGCAGAATATGCAGAAAAGTTTAAAGAAGCTGGAATCACATATTTCTATACATTAATTGATGATGCAGTGGCTCGTGTAATTCGCTCTGAGGGAGGTTATATTTGGGCATGTAAAAACTATGATGGAGATGTTATGAGCGATATGGTATCAACTGCATTTGGATCATTGGCTATGATGACATCCGTATTAGTATCTCCAGAAGGCTATTATGAGTACGAAGCAGCGCATGGAACAGTACAGAGACATTATTATAAGTACTTAAAGGGAGAAGAAACCTCTACAAACTCTGTTGCGACTATTTTTGCATGGAGTGGAGCACTTAGAAAACGTGGTGAATTAGATCAGATTCCTGAATTATCCGAGTTTGCAGATAAACTCGAAGCTGCTACAATTGAAACAATTGAAAGCGGTACGATGACAAAGGATTTAGCATTAATGACCTCTTTAGAAAATGTTACAGTTGCAAATAGTGAAGAATTTATTCAAGCAATTGCAGAAAATTTAAAAACAAAACTAAATGCATAATTGGTATGTATAAAAAGATAAAAAGTGGATATATTCATATATCCACTTTTATGTTATACTTCATGCAGTCAAAAAAATAGGAGGAGATGACTGTTATGAAAAATAGAAACCAAACAATATTAAAGATTGCTTTAACAGCAGTATTTGCAGCATTAAGTTATATTGCATTTATGTATTTACAAATTCCGCTTCCAGGTGGTACCGCATTACATATTGGTAATGCACTTTGTGTATTATGTGCATTGTTGTTAGGCGGAGGATATGGTGGATTTGCAGGTTCCATTGGTATGACGATTGCAGATTTGATGAATCCAATTTATGTTACAAGTGCGCCAAAGACATTTATACTGAAACTTTGCATTGGATTAATTACTGGTTTGATTGCGCATAAAATTGCACATATTAGTGAAGAACATGACCAGAAATATATTATGAAATGGACGATATTAGCTTCCGTAGGCGGTTTGGCTTTTAATGTGATTTTTGATCCAATTGTAGGATATTTTTATAATCAATATATATTAGGTATCCCTCAAGAATTAGCTTCCATTTCAGCAAAATGGGGAACCGCAGCTACTTTTATTAATGCAGTCGTATCGGTCGTTTTAGTTACAATGGTTTATGCAGTAGCACGTCCAGCTTTAAAGAAGTCGGGATTGTTTTTAAATTT
>DVHN01000151.1 GCA_018712075.1 Candidatus Fimimorpha faecalis | reverse complement strand
GCGCTTTTTTGACCATTCGGAAGGGTTGGTTTCACAGTAAAAACACCCATGACAAAAATCATGGGTGTCAGCTGTTTTCTTATTCTGTTACGTATGGCATTAAAGCAAGATGTCTTGCTCTCTTGATTGCTACTGTTAAAGCTCTCTGATGCTTTGCACAGTTTCCTGTAATTCTTCTTGGAAGAATCTTGCCTCTTTCTGATACATATCTTTTTAATTTATTTACATCCTTATAATCAATTACGCCATTATTTTCTCCGCAGAATACACAAACTTTCTTTCTTCTGCGTCCGCCTCTTCTCTTCATTGGAGAATCTGGTCTCTCAGACTTATTGTATGCCATGATAGTTCCTCCTTTTCTCTGAATTTTATCTTCTCAATTCACTTATTATCTTTAATTAAATGGAAGACCTTCATCTTCCACGCCATCAGGAATATTCATAAATCCGTCACTGACTGCACTCGATGGTGCTGGTCTGGATGTTGGAGGTGCTGGCTGGAATCCACTATCAAATCCTGCATTACTAAAATTACTTGGATTATTACTACGATATTCTCCTGCTGCTGCCTTACTTTCTGCAAATTCCTGATCTTCTACAACTACATCCGTTGTATAAACCTTCTGACCGTCTCGATTTGTGTAGCTTCCTGTCTGAATCCTTCCAGTTATTACAATCTTTGTTCCCTGATGGAAATACTTTTCTGCAAATTCTGCTGCACGGTCAAATGCTACACACTGAATAAAGTCAGCGGTTGCCTCACCGTTATTTCCACGTCCTCTACGGTCTACTGCCAATGTATATCTTGCAATTGCCATCTGGCGTTCTCCTTGTGAGTAACGAATATCTGGATCTCTTGTGAGTCTTCCCATTAAAATAACTTTATTCATATCCTACCTCATTTCTATACCAATCATGAGCCGTATCAATTAAGCTTCCTGCTTAACACACAGATATCTAATAACGGATTCCATAATACGAACGTGTCTTTCCACTTCGTTTGGACACTCAGAATCACCTTCGAACTGAATGAAATAATAATAAGCTTCTCTCATTTTCTGGATTTCATAAGCCAATCTCTTCTTACCCCATTCATCTACATTAGTAACTGTGCCGTTGAAACGAGTAATATAATTCTTTACTTTTTCAATTACAGCTGCTCTTTCTTCATCCTCGAGCTTTGCACTAACAACTACGGCTAATTCATATTTGTTCATCTGTCTAACCTCCTTTTGGTCTCTGGCCCTCTGCATTTAGAGAGCAAGGAAATAATAATATATCACAATTCCCCATTCTACAATATTTATCTTTAAATTGCAAGCCTTTTTTGAGAAGATAAAAAAATTTTTTAATTCTCTTGTTATTCCTTTTGAATCATGGCATAATAAAAAAAAGAAAGGGGGAAACGATAGGATGGATTACCAAGTCGGTGATATTGTAAAATTAAAAAAAGCCCATCCATGCGGCAGCCATGAATGGGAAATTTTGCGAGTTGGAATGGATTTCCGCTTAAAATGCCTTGGATGCGGACACCAAATTATGGTTTCAAGAAAATTGGTCGAAAAAAATACAAGAGGACTGCGTAAACCCGATTGAAGATGGGCGGCAGTTGCTCCATAAAGGGAACCCCTGCCTCAACGAGGTGAAAACTGCCGCGTCCATCATTCATTTGAATTATTTTCTTCTTTTCTCTCATCAATCGTTTTATTTACTTCTTGTGCAAGTGCCTTTTCCAATTCCTCTTTCCACTGTGCTTCTGCTTCTAGTGCCTTGGAATCTTGTACTACGGTTTTCTTTTCGTCACGTATGGATGGAATATCCACCCGTTTCTTTTCTCCACGTACAGAAGCAATCTCATTTGCTTCTGCCACAGTAGGCAGTTCTTTTACTGGCGGCTTCCAGGCATCCCAATCTGCTTCTTTTTTACCAGGAGAATCCATAATCGTTTCAGCCATCTCATTTTCTGAATTGCTCTTTTCTTGTATCGTCTGCTCCGTTGGTTCTTGTATCGTTTGGCTTTCCTCTAGAGATAATTCGTTTGCTTTGTGTTCTTCTACATTGGAAGCGGTCTCTTTCTTCTTTTTCATTCTATTTCGAATCCAGCGAATAATCAGCAAAAGGACCGTTCCGATTAAAAGAATCGCAAGTACGATTAAAAAAATCGGCAAGTAACTTTGCTGCGTTGCAACGACTGCAACTTCTACACTTAATCCCTGACTATTTTCTTCATATCCCTTTCCATTCGCTGTAATCCTTCCAGATAGCGTATTATCTTCTTGAACCTGTTCTCCATTTAAAAAATTTGTATGATAAACAATCTGAGGCATTTCTCCATTGACGAGAAACTGGTCAAAATACAACTTTTCCGCAAACTGATACGGCATCGCAAACTTCAACATTCCTGTATAGTCTTGTTCATAAGATATATAGGAATCCGAATTAAAAATCGTTTGAAATGCTGTTGTAATCTCATCAGCCGTTCCTGATTGTTTTACTACAATCCCAAATACATTATCCTGCGTTTGCAAAGCAATAGTAGAAAGTCCCTGTGCCTCATCCTCCATTATCTTCTTTATCGTTTCCTGCTCTTTTTGTAATGGAATCCGATCATAATTCAATACAATGGTACGTTCAAATTTATCGTTCCATCCCACATCTGTATTAACATCAATACTCGAAACTTCATACGAATTATCAAATAAAAATGAAATCACTTCCTCATCAACATCTCCATCTAACAGAACTTGGTATCCATTTTCTGCATATGGAAATTCTGTTTCGCTAGTTTTTTGAGAATGTGATTGATCTTGTTGCTCCTGCTCATCTGTTTCTTCAAATGAAAGCAAAGAAATTCCTTCTGATCCCTTTGCATAATAAACAAATGGCAGCTCATCCGTATTCCCTACAAAATAAGAAGACAAATCAATTGACTCTTCAAATTCCTGTCTAAATTGAAACAAACCAGTACTCGCACTAATAATATTCATTCCATTTGCTTGGGAATCCATGACTGCATTTGTGAACTTTGTCAGCTGCTCTGGTGTCATGTTTTGCATCGCTGCCTGATAAAAGGTCTGATTATCTTTTTCTCCCCATGTACTTGTTGCTCCCGCTGGCAAACGTTTGGCAAATTCTTCTCTTATCTGTGCCTGTTTTTCTTCGGAAATATTTAACAGCATCCGTATCTCAATGGTTCGGTTAAACAGATTATCTTCTGTAATATCTGTAACAAAATCAATTCCTTTAAACTCTACATGCCTATTATTACTATAACTTAAATAATCCTCTTCTAATTTTATCTTCTCTCCATTACAAATCAATTCATTGCTGTAATCTCGAAACAACCGTTCTACATTCGCCAATGCTTCATTTTCTTCTTTTGCAATTGCTTCTTTTAGCCAGTTAAGTAAGTCTGATGGCTCAATATCTTCTTTTAAAATTGTCTCTTCCTCATATAGAGTATCGACGGTTTCAATTATGACATGTCCAGTTTCTCCAAGAATTGCATCAACTTTCTGCTTATAATCTTCCATGCTTGTAAAGCTTAATTGGAAGCTGTATTCATAGTATCCAGATTTTAATACTCGTTCCCATTCTAACTGAGAAGGACATTCTTTTTGAATTAACTTATCAAGACTCCTTATCGTTGTATCTGCTTCCCGATTAAATGTACTTCTTGAAAACCGAGCGGTAACGATTCTCGTTCCAGCCCAATTTGCATCTACTTCCGTTTCAGAGCTTGTGCGTACTTCTCCTCCACATCCAGTCATCAACATTACCATTACTGATATAAGCAGTAACAGCAACCATTTTGCCTGTGTCTTCATTCATCCTCCTACGCAATTTTACAAATCGCACCAAGAATTTCTCCTATTTTTCCTGTTACAATCAAATCTGCCATAGAATCTCTTGCCGTTGAATCTTTATTGATTAAAACTAATTTATTTCCCTTATAATAATCAATTAAGCCTGCTGCTGGATAAACAACGAGAGAAGTTCCTCCTACTATTAACATGTCTGCATTACTAATTTCATAAATCGCTTCTCGTAACACTCCCTGATCCAGCCCCTCTTCGTATAATACAACATCTGGCTTAATCCTTCCACCGCAATGACAAGTTGGAATTCCTTCCATTTTCATAATATCTTCCAATGTATAAAACGCTCCACATCGCTCACAATAATTACGCAGTACAGAACCATGTAGTTCTAACACTTTTTTACTGCCAGCTTTTTGATGCAGTCCATCAATATTCTGTGTAATTACGGCACTTAGCTTTCCTTCCGCTTCCAGCTTAGCTAATGCCTTATGCGCACGATTAGGCTGTGCGTTTGGAAATAACATCTTGTTGCGATAAAAACGAAAGAATTCTTCTGGCTTCCTTATATAAAAGCTGTGGCTTAAAATCGTTTCTGGAGGATAGGCATACTGCTGATGGTACAACCCATCCACACTGCGAAAATCTGGTATATTACTCTCCGTGGACACACCGGCGCCACCAAAAAATACAATTCTCTTACTTTCCTCTATCCACTGTTTTAATTGTTCCATAGCAGTACCCATAATGCTTCCTCCTTTTCTATCATAATAACTTCTCGGAATCTTCAGCCCTGATTTTATAAGGCTT
>DVHN01000150.1 GCA_018712075.1 Candidatus Fimimorpha faecalis | reverse complement strand
TCATGCAGTTGGAATGCGAGACACTGAAACTTCCATTCTGGCAATGAATCCACTTTCTAACCCTCTTATGATTATTTCTTGGATTGTTGGATTCTCATTACAGTTTTTAGTAACAGAAATTCCATATTTTGTCTCCATATTTGGCACTGCAAGACTCACATTTGGAGAATGGGCAGAGCTCTTATTCCTGGCTTCCATGCCATTGCTCGCCCACGAAATCTTTTGTCTCCATATTCACCATAATAAAAAAAATGACTGACCAAAAAGGAAGTACCTAGCTATTGTTAATAGCTAGGTACTCCCCTTCTATTTATTCTAATTCAAATGCACCTGTATAGAGCTGATAATACTGTCCTTTCTGTGCAAGTAAGTCTTCATGCGTTCCTCGCTCGATGATATGACCATGATCCAATACAATAATTACGTCTGCATTTTTTACGGTAGAAAGTCGATGTGCAATTACAAATACCGTTCTGCCGTTCATCAAAGCATCCATTCCTCGCTGAACAATTGCTTCTGTTCTTGTATCAATGGAGGAAGTTGCCTCATCCAAAATCATAACTGGAGGATCTGCTACCGCTGCACGAGCGATGGAAAGAAGCTGACGTTGACCTTGGGATAAGTTTGCGCCATTTCCAGAGATATAAGTTTGATATCCAGCTGGCAATCTGGTAATAAAATCATCGGCTCCTACTAATTTAGCAGCAGCAATACATTCTTGATCCGTTGCATCTAATTTTCCATAACGAATATTCTCCATTACTGTTCCTGTAAACAAATTTGTTTCTTGCAGTACAATTCCAAGAGAATGCCGCAAATCACTTTTTTTAATTTTATTAATATTAATTCCATCATAACGAATTTTTCCATCCGCAATATCATAGAAACGATTCAACAAGTTTGTAATTGTTGTCTTTCCTGCACCCGTTGATCCTACGAATGCCACCTTTTGACCTGGCTTTGCATAAAGGGAAATATTATGTAAAATTGGTTTTCCTTCTTCGTATTGGAAATCTACATCAAACAATCTCACATCTCCAGCCAGTTTTGTATAAGTCACACTCTTATCCGCCTGATGCACATGTTTCCATGCCCAAACATTTGTACGCTCTTCACATTCTGTTAATACCCCATCTCTCTCACGGACATTTACTAATGTAACATAACCGTCATCCACTTCTGGTTTCTGATCCAATAAATCAAAAATACGAGAGGTTCCAGCGATACCCATAACGACTGCATTTACCTGCTGAGAAACTTGGTTAATATTACCCGCAAATTGTTTGGTCATATTTAAAAATGGAACAACAATACTAATACCAATTGGCAGACCCGAAAGACTCAAATTTGGAACTCCTAATGCCAATAATATACCACCTGTCACTGCTACAACAACGTAAAGAACATTACCAATATTATTTAAGATTGGTCCTAACATATTTGCATATTTATTTGCTCGCTCCGATTCTTCAAACAGTTGATCATTTAAGCGATCAAAGTCTGCTTCACTTTCTTTTTCATGGCAGAAAACTTTAATTACTTTCTGACCATTCATCATTTCTTCTGCAAATCCCTCTACTTTACCAAGCGCTATTTGCTGACGGAAGAAATATTTTGCAGAACCGCCTCCAATCTTTCCTGTAATAAATAGCATAAGTACTACACCAATCAACACTACAATCGTAAGCCATACACAATAATAGATCATAATACCAAAAATCGTTATAACCGTAATTGCAGAGATCAGCAACTGTGGAAAGCTTTGTGAAATCATCTGACGCAATGTATCAATATCATTGGTATAATGACTCATAATATCTCCATGGTTATGTGTATCAAAATATTTGATTGGAAGTCCCTGCATCTGTTGAAACATTTTTTCACGCAGTTTTTTCAATGTTCCCTGCGTAATAATTGCCATAAACTGTCCAAATGTGAACGACACAATTAACGAAAGCACATAGAAGACAATCAATATACCAGCTAAAGTAAGAATCTTTGTACTAACACTGCTCCAGTCACCACTTTGCCAACTCTGCTCAATAACTGCGATAATATTTTGCATAAAAACAGCTGGCACAGAACCGACAATTGCACTAAAAACAATACATACCAATGTGACAGGAAGCATAACTGGATAAAATTGAAACATCATCTTCAATAAGCGTTTGACTACCCCTTGATGAACGTTATTTCTATTATTTGTTTTCACTAGAATCACCTGCCTTATTCTGAGATATGTAAATTTCTCTATAAATATCATTTTCTGCAAGAAGCTGCTCATGTGTTCCAATTGCCTGAATCGTACCACCATCCATAACAAGAATTCGATCTGCATCTTCTACAGAAGCTGTACGCTGTGCAATAATAATTTTCGTTGTCTCAGGAATGTATTCTCTCATCGCTTTTCGAATACCTGCATCTGTTTTTGTATCCACTGCGCTTGTAGAATCATCTAAAATTAAAATTTTAGGTTTTTTAAGCAACGCTCTTGCAATACAAAGACGTTGCTTCTGTCCACCTGAAACGTTAGAACCTCCTTGTTCAATATAGGTATTATATCCATGAGGAAATTGAGAAACAAATTCATCTGCCTGAGCCAATTTACAAGCATGCACAATCTCTTCATCTGTAGCATCCTTATTTCCCCAACAGAGATTTTCTCGAATCGTCCCTGAGAACAAAACATTCTTTTGCAGCACAACTGCAACTTGATCTCTCAATGTCTTCAAATCATAATCTCTTACATCAACTCCCCCGACTTTTACAACTCCTTCTGTAGCGTCATAAAGTCTTGGAATCAACTGAATCAGTGAAGATTTTGAAGAACCTGTACCTCCAATAATTCCAATCGTTTCTCCTGATTTAATTTTCAGATTAATATTGGAAAGTGCCATTCGTTCCGCTTTTTCTGAATATTTAAAGTTAACATTGTCAAATACAATGGAACCATCTGCGACTTCATAGACTGGATTTTTTGGATTCTCAATATTGCTTTTTTCTTTTAAAACTTCTACAATTCTCTTACCTGATTCACTTGCCATTGTTATCATAACAAAGACCATCGAAAGCATCATTAAACTACTTAGCATCATAAAACTATATGTTAATAATGCAGAAAACTGACCAACATCCAACTCCAATCCTCGAGATGTAATAATCGTATAAGATCCAAATGTCAGTACAAATGCCATAACTGCATAAATGCAGAATTGCATTAACGGTCCATTCCAAGCTAAAATTCGTTCGGCCCTTGTAAAGTCTGCACAGACATCTGCCGCAGCCCGATCAAACTTTTTCTCTTCATAATCTTCTCGAACATAGGATTTTACAACTCTCATACCTTTGATATTTTCCTGAATGGAGCTATTTAAATTATCATACTTTTTAAACACTTTTCTAAATAGCGGAACTGTCTTATAAATAACGATTGACAGTCCAATAGCCAAGATTGGAATTACTACTACAAAGATCCATGCCATCTTTCCACCCATTACAAAAGCCATTACAAAGGCAAATACTAACATTAAAGGAGCACGAATTGCTACTCTTATAATCATCATATAAGCGTTTTGAACATTCGTTACATCGGTTGTAATACGAGTAACTAATGAAGACGTAAGAAATTTATCAATATTTTCAAATGAATAATTTTGGATACTGTGGAAAATATCCTTACGAAGATTTTTAGCAAGTCCACAAGATGCTGTTGCACAGGTGGAACCTGCCAATGCACCGAAAAGAAGGGATAACCCTGCCATTACAATTAATACAAGTCCATACTTGATAATTACCCCTAAATCAGATCCATTTTTGATTTGATTTACAAGCATGGCAATAATAAATGGTATGATGCATTCCATTACAACTTCCAGAGAAACAAGAAGCGGTGTCACAATTGACGTTTTTTTGTATTCTCTGATGCTTTTTGCAAGTTCTTTTATCATTTTGTAATCATTCCTTTCTATTTCGTTTCTCTCTATATTATAGCTCTTTTTTTATTTTTTTGCCATCTCAAAGTAAAATTTAATAAAACGAAATTTTTGTAAAAATTGCCTAATTACATTATAATCTGCGCCGACACAACTATATTCACTTTCTCCATGCATCGGCGCATCCAAACTACATTAATTTCATAAACGCTAAAATCATAAGTAGTATGCTGCTTAACCAAGACAAATCCAATGTGGAATGTGATGCAATACGATTTCCAAACCAGCATCCAAATATAATCGCAATTATTCCAACGATGCAGGATATAATCGCAGTTAGTACATAATGATCCACCATCATACCTGCTCCAATTCCCGCTGCTGCACTATCCAGCGAGAGTGCAATTCCCAATGATACAGCCTCCGCTGGAGAAAGAACTGTAATATCCCCTGCATTTGCTGTTTCTGGATTAGCATAAACAGTTAAAATAAATTGCAGTCCAGAAATTGAAAATGCCCATTTTTTTTGTTTTCCTTTTTGGCATCGAATCCACGATTTTAACGAAGTATCTAGAAATTTTATGATTCCAAGTGAAAACAAAATGAGAAAACAGACTCCTTTTGTGAGAGAACTTGGGAAAACTGCACCTACGATATTTCCCATTACCAAAAAAAGAATGAGGATACCTGTTGAAAGCATTGTAATAATCCATGCTGAAACAAGAGGTATCCTCACTTTATTGGAGCCATATACAAAACTGGCTACAAATGCATCTATGGATAATGCGATTACTAGCACAACAATTTCAATCCAAGATGAAAACATGATGAACCCCCATTTCTTCTGATTCATAAGTCTTCTTAATTTATTCCCTAAGAATGATATGATTCTCTTACTTTATCATATTCGTCAAAAAAGAAAGGGGTGAACATTATATCATTATCCAAGATCAATTTTTCTGATTCCCAAAAATCTCCATACCGTACTCCAATATAACTCTGCGTTTACTTGTGACGATACTGCATGACCAGCCCCTTCCATAACCAGTTTTTGCTTTGGGGAAGGTGCCGAATGATACAGTTTTTGAAGCATACGAAATGGAACAAAATGATCTTCCTCTCCGTGAATAAATAAAATTGGGATTTGGGATTTTTGAATTTGCTTCACACAGTCGGCTTCTTGCAGCCAGAATCCTGCTCTTATTCGGCATATAAGGGAAGCAATGTATAGAATTGGAAAGGCTGGAAGATGAAAGATTTCTCTTTGTACAGACTCAAACTCTTCCCATACAGAACTATATCCGCAATCTTCGATACAGGCTTTTACATTCGTTGGAAGCGGCTCTCCCACAGTCATCATAACGGCAGCAGCTCCCATAGAGACACCCATCAGTATAATTTCTGCATCTGGAAAACGAGTAGTAATACAAGAAATCCACTCCATCAAATCAAAATGATCCATCCATCCCATTCCTCTAGCCAATCCATCACTTTGACCATGAGCACGCAAATCTGGCATAATAATATGATAACCCTGTTCATAAAATTGTCTTGCCATCCCTGCCATATCCAATCCCTGTCCATTATATCCATGTACAAGAATTACATATTGATTACTCTGCGTTTTACTTTCCATATAATAGCTATGTAACCACATATTTTGCTTATTTTGAATCCATATATGGCCGCCATTTTCCATGATCCATTTCTGATCCGATTCGGTTTCTTCTAATTGCTTTTCCTGCTCTGCGTTTCTTTTTGAACGGTTTCCTACGGACGCCCATTGAATTTTAGCATCTTTCCAGATAGCAAATTCAAAGAGAAAATTTCCTAAAAGCAAGAGAACACAAAACAATATGATCATTACGACAATTGTTATCGTTGGAAACCATTGGGCAGCTAAAAAAATAAGAAGGATCGTAATTATCATTGCTGGAACATCTTTCTTTTTTACCATATTTCTTCCACCTTTTCCCAGCAAAAAAACTCCATTTAGGCTTTTTTGCAGATTCTGATAATATATAAAATGCTGACATAGTACATCCTATGTCAACATTTTATACGTAATACCTTTATTCTATGTTGTTGGAGAACTTATTGATTCAGATGGAACTGGCTCCGTCTCATTCTGCGGAGTGATGGGCTGAGTTTCTGCTTGTGGATTACTAGCATTTACTCCAATACCAGTAACCGTACAAACTGGTGTGCCTTCTCTATAATTGAGTGTGATGGAATCTCCGACTGTGTACTTAACAATCTCCACAAAATCTGTAACGGATACATCAAAGATCTGTTCCATTCCTTCTAATACTAAATAGAAATGGGAGCTTCCATCTATCACTGTCTGCGCCATTCTGCTAATCGTTCCAGATGCCGTCATTACTGGTAAATTACTATTAGAGTCGCTTGCGATTCCACTTTCCTTTAAGAGTTCAATATAGTTTTCCTGACATTCTCCTACTGTATCTCCAATCGCTACATTCTGATATTTTTGCACATTTACCATAGCATATTTTTTAACAAGTCCTGCATCATCTTTCAATGCCATAAAATACGTTGGCTCATTTGCAATATTCAATAACAATGGGAACGCTGCTGAATATTTTAAATTCTGCACCTGTCCTTCTGCGGAACGCATCGCAGAAAATTCCTCGGCTCCAGAAATGGAATAATATTTCGTTTCCATTGTACGCTGATTCATTAAAATAAATCCCACATTGGACTGATCCGAGTTAACAGAAGTAACCCCTGTATATACCCAAACATCATCATCTTTCGCAATATAATTATAGCCATCCGTTGTTTTTAAACAACCCTTTTGACCTAATATACTATTAATAAATCCATTGATTAATTGTCCATGATAATTATAAAGTTCTAAAAGCAAATCAGCTGGATATGCCCGATCTACCCATTGTGGACAATCTTCAATTGCATAATCCACAGTCTCTCCAGTCTGAGCATTACAAAGCACAACTCTTCCAATTGTCTGACCGCCAAACAATCCAATATTGAATTTTTTCACTGGGCAAATCCAATATGGCGTTCCATTATCATCAATCTCAAAGCTTAACTGGTCAAACATATAAGTTGGATAACGGAACCTTAAATGCCGATAAATATTACGATTAAAATATTCTGCCTGAGAATATTTAATTGGCTGATCCAATTTAACAAGCTGTGTATCTTGTGTTGCCATATCAATCATCATATAGGCTGGAATCCCCTGTGCCTGGTTCGTCAACCATTTGATTGGACTAGCATATACCAGAGGCGTAACACGGACTGGTACTCCATTATAATTAATTTGGGAATACAGTGAACTTACTTCAAACTGAGAAACCATATCTACCATACTTCCCATTTTACGCTCTCCAAGAATCGCTGCACTATCCCTATCCAACAGTGGAATTTGATCAAAACTGATCTCTTTAATATCCTGAGTAAAATCTCCGTCTTCTGGCACTAATAGATTTTTATATTTATTTGCATTAATAATAGGCGAAGACAATAGCATACCTATAATAAATATAATCAACAACACGCCTACAATTCCAGCTCCGATTTTTACAATCCTGCTCTCTTTCAATTCAAATACATCATGTGGTTTTTCTCTTGCAGCCAGTAAAATAGTTACTAACACTGCGAATCCAATAATAAAAACCCAAAATCCTTGATTATGAATATTAATCGCTGGAAGTGCCATATAATAATAAATTCCAGCGATAATAATCGCTAATACAATTAGTATTATTTTCCATTTAAAAGAATTCTTACCTTTTTTCAATTATTTTCCTCCAAATAATTTTTAATCTAATTCAATTTCTTCTAACTCTTTCGGAGGAATCTGTTTTGTCGATGCATTTAAGAACTTCTTTAACTCTGTAGACGCAGTTCTAAACTCGGTAATCGTTCCAGCACCTGCCATACATCCTCCTGGACATCCCATGCCCTCAATCATACAGCCTTTCATCTTTCCAGCTTTCGCCAACGTTAGTATTTTCTTACAATCTGCAAGTCCCTCCGCATGTTCAATATGTACAGGAACCTCAGGATAGTATTCTTTTAAGCATTTCTCAATTGCACTTGCAACACCGCCTGCAACTGCATAACCACGTCCTGCTGCTGTTGCTTCATGCATAGAAGAATCTCCCTCAATAGCTGCTGGATCAATTCCCTTTGCATCGAACATTGCTCTTAACTCTTCAAATGTAATGACAAAATCCACATCACTTCGAACCGTTCTTCTAGAAGCCTCTAACTTCTTCGCAGCACATGGTCCAATAAATACAACATGTGCATTTGGATTGTCTTTTTTAATACTTCTTGCAGTAGCTACCATTGGAGTCAGTTCCTGTGATACACTATCAATTAAGGTTGGGAAATACTTCTTTGCCAACATGGACCAGGCTGGGCAACACGATGTTAATAAAAATGGCAGTTCTCCTGTTGCCACCTTATTCGCATAATGATGTGCTTCTGAGATCGCACCGATATCGGCACCAAGCGCTACTTCATGTACATTTTTAAAGCCTAACTGTAATAAAGCTGCCTTTAATTTTCTCGCATCTACATTTTTTCCAAATTGGCTTACATATGCAGGAGCCAGTTCTGCTACAACTTCTTTTCCCTCCCGAATGGCTTTCGCTAATTGGAAAATCTGGGATTTATCTGAAATTGCACCAAATGGACAGCTAACCATACACATACCACAAGATACACATTTATCTGGATCAATTTTCGCACGTCCTAACTCATCGCTTCCAATTGCATTTACACCACATGCCTTTGCACATGGACGTTCCATTTTGGAAATCGCATCATAAGGACAAACTGCCTTACATTTTCCGCATTTAATACACTTACTCTGGTCAATGAAAGACTTTCCATTTACCATAGAAATAGCCCCTCTTGGACATACTTCCTTACATGGATGTGCAACACAGCCACGGCACATATCACTTACCATATATTTATTTGGTTCACACGCATCACATGCAGATGGAATAACCTGCATTAGCGGTGGTTCATAGTATTTCTCATCAATATTGCTGGCGGCTAAACCAGATGTAATATGAACTGCTTTGTTCTCTGGCCTTAAAGAAAGTCCCATTGCAAGACGAACACGTTCCGATGCAACTGCACGTTCTCTATAGATACTCTCTCTATAGACAGCCTTCTCCTGCACAATTTTGTATGGAATCGATTCGATTGTATCATTTAAATTCTCATTCGTTGTCTCAAAACCAGCTTTGGCAATTTCTGTAAACACTTGCCTGCGAATCTTTCTTACATCAGTTTCAATTCCTCTCATTTTTACCTCCTAAAACTATATTAATACGACATAATCTCAGGGATTTGAAATTTCCATCCCTTTCAGCTATTTTTCATTCGAATATTTCTTCAGAACGAATAGCCTGTTATCGGTAATTGTATAATAATTTTTCTTTTTTTTCAATATATTTCTTTATAAATCTAGTGATTTGCGCAATACTATATTATTATAGAGAAAAATTTTCCAAGAAAGAAACTATTCTCCATCACAAAATATTTACTGTTAAAAACCTCAGATCCAGAACATGATAAACTTCAGTATTTCTATATCCGACTACATTTTTCTATCTATCTTCTTCAGGTTGAATTTAAAAATAGAAAATGTTATACTAAATACGAAATCATAAGTATCCGAAGTTCAAAGAAAGTGAGGAATGTATGAGGGAATATGTGATTAGCTGCTGTTCCACAGCAGATCTTACAGAAGAACATTTTAAAAAACGTAATTTATCTTATATTTGTTTTCACTACGAATTAGATGGAAAACAATATCCAGACGATCTTGGAAAATCCATTCCATTTGACCAATTTTACAAAGCAATGCAACAGGGAGCTCAAACCAAAACATCCCAGATCAATGCAGAAGAATTTATCGAATACTTTGAGCAGATATTAAAAGATGGAAAAGACATTCTTCATTTATGCCTATCCTCTGGAATCTCTGGTGTTATGAATTCTGCTCTATTGGCTAAACAGGAACTAGAAGAGAAGTATCCAGACCAGAAGATTCTTATTGTTGATTCTTTAGCAGCTTCTTCTGGTTATGGCTTATTAATGGATAAACTCGCTGACCTAAGAGATGAAGGAATGACAATTGAAGAGCTATACGAATGGGCAAATACACATAAACAAAACCTTCACCATTGGTTTTTTTCCACTGATTTAACTTTCTTTATCAGAGGAGGCAGAATTTCTAAAACAGCTGGTGCAATTGGTGGATTATTAAATATTTGTCCCCTTTTAAATGTAGATTATGAAGGCAAACTTGTACCAAGATTTAAAATCCGAACAAAGAAAAAAGTAATTCGTGCAATCGTAGATAAAATGGAAGAATTTGCAGAGGATGGCTTAGATTATTCTGGAAAATGTTATATTTCTCAATCTGCCTGCTATGAAGATGCACGCCAAGTTGCTGATTTAGTCGAACAACGTTTCCCAAAATTAAACGGTAAGGTAGAAATCAATAATATTGGAACTACAATTGGAAGTCATACTGGTCCTGGAACGGTAGCGTTGTTCTTTTGGGGCAAAAAACGTGTGGATTAATATACAAATACTGATTGGCTCTATCACCTTATTTTATGGTGATAGAGCCAATTTTATATCCGTCCACTAATTTTATTCTAGCTCTGCTTCGCTTTACTATTATACTAATTGTTCTAATTCTTTCATATTTAAAATCACCGCATCTGCCCCAGCCTGTTTAAATATCTTTGTTACTCGATCAATTTCTGCCTGTTTTTGCGCCTCTGACAATGCTTCATATTCTTCTTGTGTCAATCCCATTTCAGAACTTCCTTCAATTACCCCAATTGTTCTTACTCCTGCACATTTTCCTTCTTCAATATCCGAAACGGTATCTCCAATCTTTATTACGGAGTCTACCGAAGAAAAATTTAATGCCTGCATGTTTTTAAAGATCATATAAGGATATGGACGTCCAAAATGATTGGTAGCATCTGGGGTAAAACAGGCATCTGGTTCGTATCCAGCTTCCTTTGCTTTACTGCTTACAATATTCATCATCTCATCAGTATATCCAGTTGTAGAACCAATCTTTATTCCTTTTTCACGCAGTTTTTTCACAGTTTCTAATACATATGGTTTTGGCTGTGCATAGCGATCCAATATTTGCAAAAGTTTTGGTTCAAATATCTGATAAATTTCCTGAACATTTTGTTCATCTGGATCTCTTCCATATACTTCGTTCCAACATTTACGAACCCGTTCCATATTCATAATCGTACGAATATGATCCATCTTTAACATTCCCATCGGTTCTCTTACCTCTTGTTTTGTTAAATGAATCCCATACTGTTCAAATGCTTCTAAAAAAGCCTGTACTGGTGCAAAACATCCATAATCTACTGTAGTTCCTGCCCAATCAAATATAATTCCCTCTACTTTACTCATGTTTTTTTCCTCCCAAAAATTCCTTTATAATTTGGCATACTTTTTCAATATCTTCTGGATAGATTTCTCCAATTGTTCCAATACGGAATGTATCTGCTTTTGTAATTTTACCTGGATAAATTGCATATCCTCTCTCTTTAATATATTGATACATTTCCTGGAATTCAAATTTGCAATTTTCTGGATAAAAGAATGTCGTAATAATCGGTCCTTGATATTTTTCTTCAATATAGGTATGAATTCCAAGTTCTTCCATCTTTTGTACTAAAAGACGATTATTGGTTTCATAACGTTTATGCCTAGCCTCAATTCCTCCCTCTGCTTCCATCTCTCTTAACGCCTGTGCAAAAGCTAATACAACATGAGTTGGAGACGTGTATCTCCATTTCCCATCCTTTTCCATTGTTTCCCACTGATCGTATAAATCCAACGATAAACTTCGAGCAATTCCTTTGGACTTGATTAATTTTTCTCTCTGAGCAATAATGAACGAAAATCCTGGTACTCCTTGAATACATTTATTTGCACTGCATAAATTGGATTCGTAAGGTCTTTCAGTGAGGTTGGAACTGGAAGATTTTGACTTTCCATTACTTTTGTATTTAAAATAATGGCTCCTTCCTGAGCTGTAATTGGCGTACAATACGATGGAAATTCAGAAAGCGTGTGATGTTCAAACGTCAAATCGGTAAACATCTGATTTTGTTCCTGGGCACTTTCAATATAGAAGGTGCTCATTGTAATGAAATCCGCCTCAATCTTATTTCCTTCTGCCATTAGTTTTCCCCCTAATTCAGAAGTTCCAAATGATTGAAGAATATATTTTCCTTGATATCCATTTTTATCCAATGTTTCTTTCATTGTAGTGATTGCTTCATCATCTGCATTGGAATAGATTACAACTAGATCGCTGTTTCTTCCTCCCATTCCAAATCCAGCCACACATAGAATACAAATTGCAGATACAACCACTCCAATCGTCTTACGTATGCTAGCAGTTTTGGCTGCTTTCGCATAATCCACATGTTTTCGTTCAGGACTCTCCTGATGTACTTTTTCTTCTTTCCGTTTTGCCATCCATTGAAGTGCTACTTTAAATACAATATTGGTAAGTAACAACAACAACGACATAACAAAAATCTCATTGTACTTATTATAATATTGCAGCTGTTTTATCTTTGTTGTAATTACCATTGTTCTAGCACCTGCTAAGAATAAAACAGCACTGATTGTTACCATAGCATTGATAAAATAATAGCTGAATACCCCTAAAATTGTACTTACTGCATTTGGAGTTACAACTCGGATAATTGTTTTTAACCAGCTATCTCCCATCAGCATGGCAGTTGTTTCCCAAGAAGAATTCATCTTGGCTAAAGATTCTTTCATCATTAAATAAGGCGTTGCAAAGTAATGAACTACGTTACAAATAATTAAAATTAAAAATGTATTTTGTAAGCTCGTTCCAGTAAAACTGAATAGAAATGCTAAACCTAATACCATTCCTGGAATTGTATTTGTAATAAGAGCAATCTGTTCAATTACTTTCTTTACTCGTTTACTTAATTGGCTTCTAGCTGTTACAAGCGCACTTCCATAAGACACTAATGTTCCAAATACTGCTGTTAAAAACGCTACCATTAAGGAGTTTACATAGACATTTGATAATTCCGTGTCTTGTAATACACTTTGAATATTTTTCCAAGTAAATTGCAAATCATATGGCCATTCATTTACAAATGGAACAACAAAAATAACCGCAAATATGGATAATACTGCGAGACAGAGTGCTGTACTGATGATTCCACAGACCCAATCTCTTCCTCTGCTATTTGGCAATTCAATTGCTGAAATTTTATTGTACCGAATGTTATAACGTTCCAAATACTGTAAGATAGCAATACTAATAATGGATGGAACTAACATAATCATTGCAACAACGGAACCATTGTTAAAATTCGGGACGCTTCCTAACATTTCATTATATAATACACTGGCAATTACTTCA
>DVHN01000149.1 GCA_018712075.1 Candidatus Fimimorpha faecalis | reverse complement strand
GACCCCTTCATTACGAGTGAAGTGCTCTACCGACTGAGCTATGGAAGCAGGTGTTTTTAAAACTCACGCTATATATCATACAGGAGAAAAAGAATTTTGTCAACTATTTTATGATTTAATTTTTCAAAATAATAAAAAAGGAAACTTAAAGCGGTTTATCAAGAAAAATGAATTAGAAGGGATGGAAAAAACTATGAGAAAAGGAAAAATTACAAAAATCGGAATGATGTTATTTATATTTATGCTATCAACAAGTTGTGGAAATGTTCCAGAGCAGTTACAAACAGAACAGGAAACTGTTTTGAGTACAGAAGCTTCTTTAGATGAAAAAGAAATTTCAAAAATAAAAGAATGGGGAAAAATTTTATACGAATACTCATCAAAAGAAGACTCTGCAATTTATTCCAAAGGAAATTCTGCGATTGTAACAGTGAATCAATGGGAACAATATGTAAAACTCTATCTGTTGGAGGGGGAAACAGAGGAAAATGCAAAAAATTTCGCTACAAAAGAAGCAGAAGAGTATGAAGCATTATATAGTAATGCAATTGCAAATGGATATACTGTATCAGAAGAAGAGATAAACCGTTACTTGGAAAATTTAACACAAACCATTCAAGAAGCGAAAAACAAAGAAATAGTGACAGCAATTATAGAGGCATTTCCTTCTGAGCAAGAATATTGGAATTACCAACGTACGATTTCTCAAAAAGATATTCCGATTCAAAAATACGTAGAAGCAGAACGTGAGACTTATGAACAGACACAGAACACAGATTGGAATAGCTATTTTGAAACGTGGAAAGAGAAATTGAGACAAGACCAAAATTTTCAAAAAGAGTAAATAAAGTCTTATATCTACAAAAACAGAAAGGAGAATTTACCATGAGGGAACGACAAGAAGTATTGAATTATGGAATGACATTCCCAGACACCTATATGGATGCACCATTTCATGATGCTAACTGGGTATTACTTCGATATAAAAAAAATAAGCGGGCGTTTGCCTGGACTTATGAACGAAATGGCTATATTTGGGTAAATGTCAAGGTTGATCCAGAATGGAGAGATTTTTGGAGAGACGCCTACCCTTCTGTTTTGCCAGGATATCATCAGAATAAAGAGCATTGGAATGCAATCCGATTAGATGGCAGTATTCCAGATGAAGAGATAAAACGGATGATTGCAGAAAGTTATGATTTAATTATAAAGAAAAAATGAAACAAAAAATATAATTGTATTAATTTATGTAAAAAATAAGTTGTTTTTTTGTGATATATTGGTAAAATGTTCTAAAATATATTGGTAAAATGTTCTAAAATATATTGAAAAAATGTAAAAAATAATATACTATATACATGTAATGAAATAATTTAGTAAGCTTAAATATTTGAACCAAAAATGTAAATAATCCTGTAGTAATTAGAAAAAATATACAGCCAAGGGGAAACGTTGAAAGAAATAACCATCTGGTCTGGAAATACAAAGATGTATCCTCGTTTATTAAAAACTTAGATAGCGTAAATGTTGGAAATGTTACGAGCGTGCAGGCAGGATATGGAAGCTGCTATGTCTATACATCTGGGGGAATGGTAGCTATTCCAAATAGTGAATCTACCTTTTATAAAAGCAACTTCTAAAATTCATTAAGTAAAAATAAGAATATTTAAGCTTACTTCATAACAATAACTGTATAATCAGTTAAATAATTGCGAAATACGTTTCAGTTTAAAATTAAAAAATTGTATTTTTTATTATAGGAAAGGAATATAGCTATGGAAGAAAACTATAAAGATAGAATTGAGGAATACTTAAAAAGGATGAAACCAACAGAGAGTCAAATTTCTAACACAAGAGAACATTCCAAAGTTTTTTGGATCATTATTACAGCTATTATTGTAGTGTTATTAGCTGTTTGTTTGGCATTAGCTCTTGTGCTAATTCGTGGTATGGGGTTTTAAAGCAAGCATACAATACATAAAAATATGTTGTTACGAGAAAAGATGGCAAAAGGCAGCTATTCATAAAACAATATCAACTAACAAAATGAAATAGGGCAGTTATTATATAAGATATAAATAAAATCAGAGAGTTGATTTTCTTCAGATGGAATCAACTCTCTTTTTGCATTACTAATATATCACTGTATATTCAAGATAAGCGGTTAGTTTAACTTCTCAGAAATTGGTCAAAAGCAGAGGTAGCAAGGTTGTGTTTCTTTTTATCGTTTCATCAGAGAGTTTTTGTATATTCATGGATGGGTACGGTAACAATATTCACGACAGTTAGACTAAAGTTGTCTAATTTTTGGTTTTATTGACATTTTCTAATATATGTTATTATTGATTAAATTTCAGGAAAATTAGCACAATTTTTTGTTAAAAATATAATATCCAAAAATTATGCTATAAAAAATAAAAATTGTGCTATAAGTAAATGAAAACGGTATGCTATAATAAAATCAATGAGGTTCTTTTGTAAATTTCCCTAAATAATACACAAAAAAAGGAGGTATAATATGCGAAATATTATAAATTTAAATGAGGGATGGAAGTTTATTCAGCAAAATGTTGGACTTCCAGAAACTTTACCAAAGAGCTGGAGCGATGTGGATTTACCGCATACATGGAATGCGGTGGATGGACATGATGGAAATGGCAGCTATGACAGAGGAAGTTATTGGTATGCAAAAACATTCGCTACGCCAAAACAGCCATTGGCAGGAGGACGGACATACGTTGAGGTTTTAGCAGCAGGACAGCAGGCTACTTTATATGTGAACGGTCAAAAGGTGATTTATCATGAAGGTGGTTATTCTATTTTCCGTGCTGATATCACAGATTTGTGTAAGGAAAATGGAGAAGAAAATCTTCTAGTAATTAATTGTTCCAATGAGTATAAGGACAGTGTATATCCTCAGTCCGCTGATTTTACATTTTATGGAGGATTATACCGAGGGGTAAATCTAATTAGTGTTCCAGAAACACATTTTGATTTAGAGTACTATGGTGGACCTGGAATTACCGTAACTCCAAAGCCTTGCGATTGTGGAGGTGCAATTTTTGAGCTGAATAGCTATGTTGTAAATCCAGATGAAAACTTTACAGTTCTTTATTCTATTAAAGATGCAGAAGGAAATGAAGTAGCTGGAGGTACACGTCCTTCGGATTCTACAAGTATTTGTTTGTATGTTCCAGATGTAAACTTATGGGAAATTGATTGTCCATATCTTTATACGGTTACTGCAACGCTTCAGAGACGTAATGAGTGCTATGATGAGATCACAACCCGCACTGGTGTGCGCAGTTTTTCTTGTGATCCAAATAAGGGATTTATTTTAAACGGTGTTAGAACTCCACTTCGAGGCGTTAGCCGTCATCAAGACCAGCTCTATAAGGGAAATGCGTTAACGAGGGAAGATCATTACTTAGATGCACAAATCATCAAAGAACTAGGAGCCAACACAATCCGTTTGGCACATTATCAGCATTCTCAAGATTTCTATGATGCTTGTGATGAGCTTGGTTTTATTGTTTGGGCAGAGATTCCTTTTATCAGTGTCTTTAACAAAGATCCAGAGGCACATTTAAATTGTATCAGTCAGTTAAAGGAACTAATTATTCAGAACTATAATCACCCTTCTATCTGTTTCTGGGGTATTTCTAACGAGATTCTAATTGGAGGAATTTCGGAACAATTAGTAGAAAATCATAAGGAATTAAATGCATTGGCAAAGAAATTAGACCCTACTCGTTTGACTACGATTGCACATGTAAGTATGACTCCAATTGATAGCCCAATGCATCATATTACAGATGTAATAAGTTGGAATCATTACTTTGGATGGTATGGTGGAAAAACAGAAGATAATGGACCTTGGTTGGATCGTTTCCATGAAAAATATCCTGAACTATGTGTTGGACTTAGTGAATATGGTTGCGAGGGAGTTATTACAAACCACGGACCAAACCCTGCTTGTAAAGATTATTCCGAAGAGTATCAGGCTTTATATCATGAACATATGGCAAAAGTACTGGATGAACGTCCTTGGATTTGGTCTAGTCATGTTTGGAATATGTTTGATTTTGGATGTGCCGCTCGTAATGAAGGCGGTGTTGCTGGACGAAATAATAAAGGCTTAGTTACGATGGATCGGAAAACGAAAAAGGATAGCTTTTATATCTACCAAGCATACTGGAGCAAAAAGCCTATGGTACATATCTGTGGGCGTCGTTATGCACAGCGTGCTGGAGAAACGACACAGATCCGTATTTATTCCAATCAGCCAGCCGTGACCTTATATTTAAATGGTAAGCTTGTAGAAAAACAATTTGCTGATAAGGTATTTGTATTTACCATTGCATTATCGGAAGGAAATAATATTGTTGTAGCATCCGCAGGAAGTGTAAAAGACTCGATTTCTTTAGAAAAAGTAGAAAAAGAACCTGATATCTACGTTTTACCAGAAGTAAATGAGCGTGCAGAAGGCGTTGCAAACTGGTTCTCTACAGTTGGAGAAATGGATTTGAAAGCGTCTATGGAATTCCCAGAAGGTAAATATAGTGTAAAAGATTCAATGGAAGAGATTGCCAACTGCAAAGAAGCATTGGAAATCGCAGCAAAGGCCGTAAAATTAGTAACCAACTTCGAAGTAGCACCAAATGTTGGTATGTGGGATATGATGAGATCCATGAGTCCAGAAGGATTAATTGGAATGGCAGGTTCCATGGCTCCTGAAGGTTTCTTAGAGAGCTTGAATGCCAAATTAATCCAATTTGATAAGAAATAATTGACAAAAGAATTTTTTGGTTACTGTGTGAAAACAGTTGCTTTAAAATGAAAAAAGAAAAGGAGAAATAACATGGCAATAAAAACAAATAAAAACGTCAAACCATTTGGTATGGCGGATAAGATTGGATATGCATTTGGTGATTTTGGAAATGACTTCACTTTTATGTTATCATCCATGTTTATGATGAAATTTTATACCGACGTAATGGGCGTTGCACCTGCCATTGTAGGTACATTAATGATGATCGCTCGTTTTGTTGATGCAGTTACAGATGTAACAATGGGACAAATCGTAGACCGTTCCAAACCTACGAAAGATGGAAAATTCAAACCATGGATTCGCCGTATGTGTGGCCCTCTGGGAATTGCAGCATTTTTAATTTTCCAATCAGGATTTGCAGGAATGCCGATGGGATTTAAGATTTTCTGGATGTTCCTTACTTATATTTTGTGGGGTTCTATTTTCTATACATCCGTTAATATTCCTTACGGTTCTATGGCATCTGCTGTTTCTGCCGATCCAGATGACCGTGCACAGCTTTCTACTTTCCGTAATATCGGCGCAACACTGGCAAGTTTAGTAATTGGTACTGGTACTCCATTGATTGCTTATGAAACAGTAAACGGAGCTACTGTTTTATCCGGTTCTAAAATGACGATTATTGCAGGTGTATTTGCTGCATGTGGTATTATTTGTCATTTGCTTTGTTTTAATTTAGTTACAGAACGTATTGAAGTTCCTCAAAATACAACAAAATTAGATATTGGGGCTATGTTAAAGAGAATTGCAACAAATCGTTCTTTATTAGGTATTATTGCTGCGGCTATTTTGTTGCTTTTGGGTATGCTTGGTATGACTGGTATGGCACCTTATGTATTCCCTGTTTATTATAACAGTGGTTCTGCACAGTCCCTTTCCTCTTTTACTAGCAATATTGTGGTACTGTTAATCTGTGCTCCTCTTGCAGCGAAAATTGCTTCCAAGATTGGAAAAAAAGAATTGGCTACGATTTCTTGTATTGCCTCTACCGTTGTATGGGTTGTTTGTTTGGTGATTCGTCCATCCAATGTAAATGTATTCGTAGGATTCTATACCGTATCCTATATTGGAATTGGAATTTTCAATACGATTATCTGGGCGATGATTACAGATGTAATTGATGATGCAGAAGTAAAAAATGGAGTTCGTGAAGATGGTACAATTTATTCCGTTTATTCTTTTGCACGTAAATTAGGTCAGGCGTTATCTTCTGGTATGATCGGTGGATTGATGACAATGATTGGCTATAGCGATACCGTTTCCAAAAATCCTAGTGCTTATCCAGAAGTTTTATCTAATATTTTCAATTTATCTTGTATTATTCCAGCCATTGGTTTGGCAGCTGTTGCATTAGCATTATTATTCCTCTACCCATTAACTAAGAGTAAAGTAGACGCAAATGTAGCTGAATTGGCAAGACGTCGCAAAACTAGAAAATAAATTGGAGGAATGAACATGGCAAAAAAAGCATCCGATCATATTGTATATTATAAAAATCCTGAGGGACCAGTCATTGGGACTGTGTCCCGCAAGGTAATCGAGAAAGATGGATTGTACTTTAAAGATTTAGATGGCAGCGGAGAATTTAAGTCATATGATGATTGGCGTCTTCCTGCAAAAGAACGAGCAGAAGCCTATGCCAAAACCTTGAGTGTAGATGAAAAAATTGCTCAACTTTTTATCTCTGACTGGCGTATGGGAAAATATCTCAGTCAATTTCCAGATCATCAGCCGAAATTAGATGAATCAGGAACATTAGATGATGCAGAATTTGACGGTAAAACAATTTTTGGAAAACAACATCTGCCTGGAACAACCGATTTAATTAAAAATTGGTTCTCTCGTCATTTGATTTTGCGTGCGAACCCTACGACAGAAGATTTAACAGATTGGCTAAATCAGCTTCATGCGGTAGCAGAAGAGTGCGAACATTTTGTACCAGTACAAGTTGTTTCCAATTCTCGTAATGAAAACGGAGAAATTGTGTTTGGTATGAATGATGCAGGCGGAGTGTTTGCTACTTGGCCAGGTACGCTTGGGATTGCCGCTGCTGTAAAAGGAAGTGGAATTGAGGTTGTGGATCAGTTTGCAGATTGCATTCGCCGAGAATGGAACGCCGTTGGACTGAAAAAAGGCTATATGTATATGGCTGACGTTGTTTCCGATCCAAGATGGCAGCGTACCTATGGTACATTTGGAGAAGATCCAAATTTGATCTGTGAAATATTTAAGCATATTATCCCACGTATTCAGGGAAGCGAAAACGGGGTAACATCAGATGGCGTTGCCATGACAGTAAAACATTTCCCTGGCGGCGGAGCAAGAGAGAATGGATTTGATCCTCATTATCAGATGGGACAGTGGAACGTCTATCAGACCGAAGGCTCTTTGGAAAAATATCATATTCCTGGTTTTCAAGTAGCAGTGGATCACCATGCATCTTCGATTATGCCATACTATGCAAAACCAGCAGCAGCCAAAAGTGAACCGCAAACTGATAAAAACGGTGATACAATGGAACTGTTACCATATGGCTTTGCATATAATAAACCGTTTATTGATGGACTTTTACGCCAACAAATGGGATTTAAAGGATATATCAACTCGGACACTGGTATTGTTCATAACATGAGCTGGGGAGTTGAAATGCTGGATAAACCAGAGCGAATTGGATTTGCAGTCAACCATGCAGGTGTTGATTTGATTAGCGGTTTATTTGATAATGAATTTGGCCGTGAAGCATACGATCGAACTTCCAATGATTACTACGAAACAAACCCTGTTCCAGAAGGATTTACAAAGGAAGAGTTAGTTCTGACAGAGGAAGCGTTAAATCGAGCTGTAACTCGTACTTTAACAGAATTGTTTGAATTGGGAATGTTTGAAAATCCTTATCGTGATCCAAAGCAAGCAGTTGAAATTGTTTCAAATCAGGCAGATTGGGAAAATGCTATGGATGCACATCGTAAAAGTGTTGTACTTTTAAAAAATGACGGTGTACTTCCATTAACTTCTGAGAAATTAAATGATAAACTGGTTTACGCAGAATGTTTTAATAAGAATTCAGAAACAGCACAAAAAGCAACACAATCATTAAGAGAACAGTTAAAAGATAGTATAACGCTGACCGAAGATTATACGAAAGCAGATTATGCAATCTTGTTCTTAACTCCATCTTCTGGAGAATATTTCAATGCAACACCTGGATATTTAGAGTTGGATCTTTGTGAGGGAAAAACCGTCCCAGATGTGGATAATGAAGGTCGTCCAGCTGCCACTACTCACTTGGAAACTACGTTATCTGGTGTGGGACGAATTGCTGAAATTGCAAGAGCAATTCATGACAGGGGAGGCAAAGTTATTGCGAATTTAAATATTACACTTGCTTGGGAAGTGGGCAATGTAGAGCCTTACTGTGACGCATTTTTAGCTGGTTTTGATACGTATGTTTCTGCTACATTAGATGTGATCTTTGGTCAATTTGCACCAACGGGAAAATTGCCTTTGACGTTACCACGTGGAGATGAAGTATTGAAAGTAGATGAGAATGGTGTCTGCATCAGTCCAAATGATGTCCCAGGATATGAAAAAGACGCATATATTCCAGATGCTTTGAAGGATGAAAATGGAAAAGCTTATGCTTACAGAGATAAAGCTGGAAATTATTATGAATTGAATTTTGGTTTAAATTACTAAAAACTAAGGGAGAAGGGTTTAAATAGAACAGTATCCGAACCGTTTGATATAGCAATTATTTGTATATCTTACGATTCGGATACTTTTTCTTTATTCTTTCAAATTTAAATAATTCGACGTTCGGATTGATTTCCGATATTCACTTGGAAGCATTTGAAAGATATCTTTAAATGCAATCGTAAATTTACTTTGACTTTCATATCCGACTTTTTTCGCAATTGCTGCAATTGTGTCATCTGTTTCACGTAATAACTGTGCTGCCTTTTTCATACGATATTCTTTCATATACGTTGCAATTGGCATTCCATAAACCATTTTAAATAATGATTTTAATGTAGAAGTATTGATTAAATATTGTTTCGACAATGTTTCAATTGTAAACCGCTGATCGAAATGGTGAACGAGCTGTGCATGGATTTTCTTTATTAGTTCCATTTGTTGAGAAAAACAAGAACTTGTCTGTATTTTAGTTGGTATTGTACTCAAAAATAATAAAATCTCGAATATTTTTAATTTATAATAAGGAATTTGTATCGAATCAGGAATCGTATCGAAATCTGAAAACATCGAGTCCAATTTCTCTTCTTTTCGTATTATAGCAATTCTATTTTCAAAGCAAAACAATTCAACCAGTTGTTTTCCAGTTATCGTTATATCGTTTAATTGTTCAGGTAAATTAGAAAATTGTTGTTTGAAATCCAAAGAAATGGAAATGCCTTCATAATATCCTAAAGGCAGGCTTAATTCCAAATCGGAATTCCCTTCCCTTTCGCAAATCAGGAGATCCCCAGAACGAAGGGAAAACGGGGTTCCATCTTTCGTTTTCCAATCCATCCTTCCATGTTTACAATAAATGATCTCTGCCATGGGAGAATTTGTTTGTAAATGAAAGGAAATAGAATCTACCAGGTAATAATGAAAGGAAAGCTCCATACCTGGAAGAACGGAAAATATTTCAATTAATCCTTTTCCAGAAAAGCAAGGAGAATTAGGACAAAAGGATGAATTCTTTTTTATGATCCATTCTCCATCGGAAATTTGATCTAGTTTTTCCATTGTCTGAGTCTTATAGTCCATTTATAATTTTTTCACCTCCATTTTCATTTTAACATAAAAGTATCCCATTTAGAAACAATTTTCGCCAAAATAGAAATGCTTTTTCAAAATTGTTGACTTTTTTTCTAATGTTGCGTATAGTAAAGATATAACAATTAAATAAATATTTAATCGTTAAGCTTATTACAAAAAGGAGTCGAGGATCTTATGAAAAAAACTTATAAAATTGAAGTAGATTGTGCAAATTGTGCAAATAAAATGGAAGATGCAGCGAAAAAAACGGTTGGAGTTCGAAACGCCGTTGTAAATTTTATGACACAAAAAATGATCGTAGAATTTGAAGATGGTCAGGAAATCAATGCAGTTATGAAAAAGGTGCAGAAGAACTGTAAAAAGGTAGAAGACGACTGCGAAATCTATCTTTAAGACGTCCGAATTAGGGAGGAATCGAAAATGAGTAAGAAACAGAAAAAAATGTTAACTCGAATCATAATTGCGGCAGTGATGATGATTGGTTTAAATTTTGTTCCAGTGGATGGAATAGTACGATTTGGACTATACTTAGTTCCGTATTTGATTATTGGCTATGATATTTTGAAGAAGGCATTCAAAGGTATTTTAAATCGCCAAGTGTTTGATGAAAATTTCCTAATGGCAGTCGCTACACTTGGAGCCATTGCCGTAGCCATTTATGAAAATGGAGATTATACCGAAGCGATTGCGGTTATGCTATTTTATCAGATTGGAGAGTTTTTCCAAAGTTATGCGGTCGGAAAGAGCCGTAAAAACATCAGTGAGTTGATGGATATTCGTCCTGATTACGCAAATATTGAAAGAAATGGCAGTTTAGAAAAGGTTGATCCAGAGGAAGTGGAAATCGGAACGATAATCGTTGTTCAGCCAGGAGAAAAAGTGCCAATTGACGGTATTGTTGTAGAGGGAAATTCTAGTTTGAATACAAGTGCGTTAACAGGAGAAAGCCTTCCTCGTGAAATCAATTTAGGGGAAGAAGTAATCAGTGGCTGTATCAATATGACGGGTGTGTTAAAGATTCAAACAACAAAGGAATTTGGAGAATCTACCGTTTCCAAAATCTTAGAACTTGTAGAAAATTCTAGTTCCAGAAAATCCAAATCGGAAGATTTTATTTCCAAATTTGCAAAATACTATACGCCAGCGGTCTGTTATAGTGCGGTTGCATTGGCTGTTTTGCCTCCATTGGTACGAATGTTTGGTCTGAGTCTTTCTCCAGACTGGAGTGTTTGGATTTATCGTGCTTTGACATTTTTAGTGATTAGTTGCCCTTGTGCATTGGTGATTAGTATTCCATTAAGCTTTTTTGCAGGAATAGGCGGTGCCAGCAAAGATGGAATTTTAGTAAAAGGTTCCAATTATTTGGAGACATTATCCAAAACCAAATATGTTGTTTTTGACAAAACTGGAACGTTAACACAAGGGGTATTTGAAGTAAATGGTATCCACCATAATGAAATGGAAAATGAAGCACTTTTGGAATACGCAGCGTTAGCAGAAAGTGCCTCCTCTCATCCAATTAGCAAAAGTCTTCAGCGTGCCTATGGTAAAGAGTTGGATCGTTCTAGGGTAAGTGATATAAAAGAAATCAGTGGGAACGGTGTTATTGCCAAGGTAGATGGTCATGTCGTTGCAGCAGGCAATAAGAAACTGATGAAACATTTGAATATTTCGTATATTGATTGCCATTCGGTAGGAACGATTATTCATATAGCGATCGACGGCAATTATGCAGGTCATATTGTAATTTCCGATGTCATGAAACCTCATTCAAAAGATGCCATTACTGCGTTAAAACAGGCAGGCGTTGAAAAGATCGTTATGCTAACTGGAGATAGCGAAAAAGTGGCAAATCAGGTGGCTGGAGAACTTGGAATTGACATGGTTTACAGCGAATTACTTCCAGGTGATAAAGTATCAAAAGTAGAAGAACTGTTAGAAGAAAAGACAAAACGTTCCAAATTGGCATTTGTGGGAGACGGAATAAATGATGCACCAGTTCTTTCCAGAGCCGATATTGGAATTGCTATGGGAGCTATGGGTTCGGACGCTGCGATTGAAGCAGCCGACGTTGTCCTGATGGATGATGATCCAATGAAAATTGCAAAGGCAATTAAAATATCCAGAAAATGCATTCGGATCGTTTACCAAAATATTGTATTTGCTTTAGGTATCAAACTTATTTGTCTTGTACTTGGTGCGATCGGTATCGCCAATATGTGGCTGGCCATCTTTGCAGATGTTGGTGTTATGATTCTTGCCATATTAAATGCAATTCGAGCTTTGTTTGTAAAACGACTATAAATCCTTTCCTCCTGCTTGATTTAAAATAATGAAACAACCATAGTATAACATTTCGTAGATTTTTAGTATGGATTGTAATGAGATTGTAAGAAGTGGATGCTATACTAAAATCACAAAACAAATTTGGAGGTTTTCGCTATGGTTATACTTGAAACAAAAGATTTACGAAAGATTTATGGAAGCGGAGAAAATGAAGTTCACGCTTTAGATGGCGTATCGATTTCAGTAAACGAAGGAGAATTTGTTGCAGTTGTCGGCACTTCTGGCAGTGGTAAATCTACGTTGTTAAATATGATTGGTGGTTTAGACCGTCCGACCTCTGGCAGCGTAATGATTCGTGGTAAAGAACTGCTGAAAATGAAGGACGAGGAATTAACCATTTTCCGTCGCAGAAATATTGGCTTTGTTTTTCAAAATTATAATCTGCTGCCGATTCTCAATGTGTATGAGAATATTGTTTATTCTATTGAAATTGATGGTGGAAAACCTGATACCAATTTTGTAAAACGGATTATTCATACACTTGGTTTAGAACAGAAACTTCAAAATATGCCAAACAACTTGTCTGGCGGTCAGCAGCAAAGGGTAGCGATTGCCCGTGCATTGGCTACTAAACCTGCCATTCTACTTGCCGATGAACCGACTGGAAATTTGGATTCCAAAACGAGTATGGATGTTATTTTGCTTATGCAATCCGTGAGCAAGCAGTTCCATCAGACGACGGTTATGATTACGCATAACGAGGAAATTGCACAGATGGCGGATCGAACTATCCGTATCGAAGACGGGAAAGTTGTTTCGGGAGGTGTCAGATATGCACACTAACCGAAACAAAGGAGCAATAAAAAAAGTAGAAAAAGGAATGATGAGGGCAAACCATATTCGCAATTCCAGTGCTGTTTTTAACCGCCAATGACACAGAAGAAGATATGTTGGAGGGATTCGGTGTTGGCTGTGATGATTATATTCCTAAGCCGTTTTCTATTGAAGTCTTGCGCAAAAAAGTACAGGTTATCCTGAAGCGGACGATTGGCGATCATGTGAGAATACGATATAAGAATCTGGAAGTGGATACAGATAAATGTTTAGTACTGCTAAAAGGAGAAGAAGTACACCTCACCTCTACAGAATATAAGTTGTTAAGTTATCTAATGCAAAACAGAGGCAAAGTTGTAACTCGTGGTATGATTTTGGAAAATCTATGGGACATAGACGGAAATTTTGTTGGCGATAACACTGTCCGTGTAAATATTAAACGTTTAAGACAAAAGCTCAACGATGAAACGCAGGAATATATCGTAACCGTTTTTGGTATGGGCTATACCTTTGGGGAATAGATATGAAGCATTTTGGATTTTACAGAAAATTGATTTTAATACTGGGGTTTGTACTAACGCTTATATTCGCTGTTGGAATTTTTTTCACTGAGTTAAGCAGCATTGGGAAGTTATTGATTCTTGGGGGTTGGATTGTCTTATATGGTACGTTTTTTCTGCTGGACTTTTTGCACAGACATTATATGGATGATTTGTTGGAACAGCTTACTTTGCTGATTGAGGCATTGATTGGGGAACAGGAATTGCATATCTTTTCAGAAACAGAAGATACGTTAACGTCTCGTTTACAACATCAGCTTTTGAAGTTAAGGACTATTTTACTTTCTCAAAATCAATTGCTGGAGCAAGAAAAGGGACAAATCAAGAGTTTAATTTCTGATATTTCCCATCAAATCAAAACTCCCATAGCTACTGCAAATACCTTTGCACAATTATTGAATGATAAGGCATTATCCGATGAAGAACGCACAGAATATATTGCTAGTCTACAGATATCCATTGAAAAACTGACCTTTTTAACAAATAGTTTGATTAAAATGTCCCGCCTGGAAAGTGGCATGATCTGTTTAAAACCCGAAAGGAACAGCTTGAACGATGTTGTTCTTCAATCTGTAAAAACAGTATATACAAAAGCCAAACAAAAGAAACTTACCATTACGTTTGATTGTGAGCAGAGATATGAAGCAATATTTGACTTTAACTGGACTGTTGAAGCAGTTACGAATGTTCTCGATAATGCTGTGAAATACACGCCAAACGGCGGAACAGTACGTCTGCAAATTACCGAATATCCGTCCTATCTGCGGCTTGATATATCGGATAACGGCATCGGAATCCCCCAAGAAGAACAGGCAAAAATTTTTGGACGGTTCTACAGAGGAAAGCAGTCGGCGAGCATTGACGGTGTGGGAATCGGCTTATATCTTACTCGTGATATTATCAATAAACAAAGCGGATATGTCAAGGTCACTTCCGATGAGAATGGGAGTAGTTTCTCTCTCTTTTTGAAGAAAGATTAAAATAGCAATAATGTTCTCCATTCCATATTAAACTAAGACTTCTACCCAATTTTGATAAGTAGCCGCCTAACCTTTCATCGTGAGTTAGGCGGTTTTTCTTGAAATATTTACAAATATATAGTATAATACAAACATAGATAAAACAGTATCGTTTTCAATCTTATGTGAAGCATGGTCTTGGTTATCTACTCATTGCAGTATCCAATTGTATGGGGTACTGAAAAGATATATTTGTAGGCAATATGGAAGCAGTTGTGAATAAAGGGTGGTGTTAAAATGCCAGGGAACAGGGGAGCATTTCGCATTGGAATATTATTTCTATGTATTGCTATTTTAGATGGAGTAGGAACGGAAGTACATTTTCCAAAAAAATATAGAAACTATAAAGATCTTCGAGTATGGCAAAAAAAACGAATGATACCAGATATTATCATAACAATCGGTTCAATGTTATTGCATTATTCCCCTCAAAGTCCTAAAATCTTTTTTATAATAGCAGATATCATAATATGTATTGGTTTTGTTTGGCTCTATCTTGTGGATCATTTCTTCCGAAAAAAGGCAAAAAATGAGAAAAATAAAGCATAAAAGAGATTGTAGGAAGTTTCAAATTAGTGTAAAATAAATAGATGATTTTATCCTGTAGCTAAAATATTTTTATTATTTTATTTTTTGAGGAAG
>DVHN01000148.1 GCA_018712075.1 Candidatus Fimimorpha faecalis | reverse complement strand
GAGTATGCTAGAAACAGAAAATGAAAAAATGATGAAATTTTTAAGAAAGAAGGATCCAGAATACTCTTGGCCAACTAAAAATGCAGCAATCACAGAAGAGGAGCAAACTGTAGCTGCAAAACCAGCAAAGGAACGTCAAAAAGAGGATGAAATAGAAGATATTTATGCAAATATTGACTACGATACATTAACGGAAGAAGTGGAAGGAAAAACTGAGCCATTGGAACAAGATCAAGATCAATTATTTCAGATGTTAGTGGATCGTATTTATCAAAATGATCAAAAGAGATTTTCTTACCTTGCTACAAAAGTTTCTTCTCAAGACACCTGGAATCGCCTAGCACTTTGGGCGATGGAAAATTGTGAAGAGGAAGAGATATTGCAATTTATTTTGCAATATGTCAATATCCATGATGGAGACGAGGCTTTGCTTGCTGCTGCGGTGTCTTATCGAAATTATGCTGCTGCAAAAGTATTATTGGATGCAGGAGCTAATGCAAATGCTAGAGCAGGTATGATTATGATTTTATCTGCTCGTAATAAAGATGAAAAGATGGTTCGATTACTATCTAATGACGGATTTCCAGCGTTAGAAGCAGCACTAACGTTTGCAATCAATTATAATAATCGACAGGTAATTGATACAATCAAAAAAGCACAAGTTGATGTATCTTGTTATCTTCCTGAATTAGAGAAATTAGCGAATGAAAAAGGATGCCCAATGATTTTAAATGGTTTAAGAAAGGAATAAAAGATGGATAATAATTACACAAAAAAGTACAAAATACCAACTATATTTGAAGAGTCTATTCAACCAGGAAGAACGGATCGGCAGTTAATTGCTCTGGATGCAGGATATTCTAGTATTAAAGTATTTGCAAAAAATGGATATTTTGCTTTTCCATCTTTTGCAAAACCAGTCCAAGGGGAATTGCTTCAAATTGCAATTCCTCGTGATACCGATATTTTGTTCCGTGAAAAAGGAGAGACATGGTATGTAGGAGATATTGCACAGCGATCGGTGGACGTGGGCGATGTAAATGAAAAAGAGTCTTCTCTGTTTGCAAGAAACCGATACTTTTCTCCGATGTATCGAGTTTTATGCTTGACAGGAATTGCAATGGGAATTACTAATAAGCTTCCTGTGTTTGTACAAACTGGCTTACCACCAGAATACTTGGATGATGATGCAGAATATGTAAAAGATACAATTGCGGGTGTACATTCATTTGAATTAAAAATAGGACGAGGGGATTGGAAAAAGTATGATTTTGTAATTATAAAAGAACATATTCGTTTGATTTCACAGCCTCTTGGTTCTTTAATGAGTGTTATTTTTGATAAGGCAGGAAAACCTGCGTATCAAAGAGAGTTTATGCAAAAGAATTTATGTGTTTTAGATCCTGGGTTTGGAACCTTGGATACGTTTTCTTTTCAAAATTTGGCAGCTCAAAAAAGCCAAACCTATTCCAATTTTGGAATGAAAGCAGTGTTAAAAAAAACAATAGAATTGCTGCATAAAAATGTATCTTTGACAGAATTTCAAAGTTGTCTGGAAACAGGAGAGATTGAAATTTTAGATATGAGAAAAATGCAGACGAATTCCATTCCAATTGAGAATGCATTACGTACTGCTAGTAGGACAATTTTGAGAAGTGCTTTAGAAGAAGTAAAAGCATCTTACAATTTTTTCCAAGGGTATGATTGCATTATTGTGACAGGCGGTACAGGAGCTGCTTGGTTTCGGGGGATTAAGGATCATTTTTCTGGAATGAAATCGCTAAAAGTAATTCCAGTAAATCACAACGATCCAGAGATTCCATTTATTTTTGGTAATGTTCGAGGTTATTACTTCTTTGCCTTGGGATTATGCGACCAATGGGAGTGATGGATTTTTATGAAGAAAAAAATTAGTGTCCGTTTGTATCGGATGCATGATTTGGACTTAATTGCTCTTTTTTTCACCATCAATTTCCCTTTTAGAAAAGTGATGATAACTTCCTTAAAGGAATTCTTGAAAGGAAATGTCAAACAAATAGAAATACCTTCTGGAGTAAAATTAAACGTAGAAAAAGTAAAATACTGTGTATTATTTCAATTAACACTTGATGAAGTAAGAGATCAAGACGTCCTTAATTTATTAAGTCAAATCCCAAAGGGGATGAGAAACAGTTTTTTGAAAAACTGTATGAGACAGCAAATCAAAGGATTGGAAATGTTACAGATATATAGAACAATAGAAAATAGTAATCAAGAAACCGCTGCTAAAGCAAAGAGCTTAAAGTCTATATCTAAAACTCCGTCAAAAGAGTTAAAACCTGAGAGAGAAGTGAAAAGAAAACAAAAACAAAGCCAAAAAAGAAAAACAGAGTCTATCTTTGAGGATGAATTAAAATCACCAGAGAATTTAGAGTCGAGCTCAAATGAGTTTTTTTCTCAGTTTGTTAGTCTAATTCGTTGACACTCCCGACAGCTAAAGCCAGAGGTTTTACGTTATGGGAAACATTGACATGACCAAAAAGAAAGGAGGAGTAACAACGAGAAGAAAAAAGTGTCCAGTATGTGGATCAAGTGTAAGAAAAAATACTTGCAAAAAATGTGGATTTCAATTCAAAAGACCATCCATTGATCCAGAATTAGCGAATATTAATATTGCAGAATTTAAACAAATGAATCAGGCAAAGGCTAAGACAAAAAAAGTAGCACCAAGCAAACAAAAAAAAGATCCATTCTTATTTGTGGCTGTATTTCTTGTTATGAGTATTGTAATTGGATTATCTTTGTATCGTTTTATGGATAATAGACAAGAAAATGATGTTATAATAACATCAAAATCTTCTTATGAAGAAGAAAACAAAAAGACGGATCA
>DVHN01000147.1 GCA_018712075.1 Candidatus Fimimorpha faecalis | reverse complement strand
AAATGAAAGGAAGTGAAAAGTCGAGACAAAGTCTACTCGACGAGTATATGTCTCAAAAAATAATGATAATAGATGATGAGCAAGAAATATTAGATATGCTAGAGAGGTATTTTTCACTTTCTGGATATGATGTAATTACTGCCATAGGAGGGCATCAAGCATTGGAAAAGCTGAAATATCAACCAGATATTATTTTACTTGACATCAATATGCCAGACATTGATGGAATATCTTTTTGTAGAAGTATTAGAGATTTCGTGGTGTGTCCGATACTATTTTTGACTGCTAATATAGAAAATAGTGATAAAATAAAAGGATTTAGTGCTGGAGGTGATGATTACATTGTAAAACCATTTTCAGTAGATGAGTTAGGGGCGCGCGTAGCTGCACACTTGAGGAGAGAAAATAGAGTGAAAACAAAAACAAAGATTATGTTTGATGATCTTTTTATGATTGATTATGCAGAAAGAGTGGTCTATTTTTCAGGAAAGCAGATACCTTTATTAAAAAAAGAATTTGATATTGTCGAAGTGCTTTCGCAAAATGCAGGACAAGTTTTTGACAAAGAGCGACTTTATGAGACTGCATGGGGATTGGATGGGATTGGAAACAATTCTGTTGTTGCAGAACATATTAGAAAAATACGAGCAAAATTTAAACAGGCTGGATCAAAACAATATATAGAAACTGTTTGGGGAGTAGGATATAAATGGAAAAGATAATACGAAAAATTGAAAATCTCCGTATACTACATTCGTTTATGTTGAACACAATATTCTTTATCATAATTGCCATGTTGTTAGTTGAATGTGAAAAAACCGTAATCAAAAATGCTCAGTATGCAATTGCATTTCAGTATTCTGATATAGTTGAAGGATTTAATGCAGTTAAAATATGGGGCAATAATTCAACATATTTACTTTCGGAGACTCATAGCAATCTAATGCAGTTTTATGAATTATTAAAATGGATACTACCTCCCAGTACTTATCTTCTGTGCTTGTTTGTTGCTGGACTGATTTTTTATAAAAAGAAAATCCAGCAGCCGCTATTCCTTTTGACCACGGCAGCAAGAAAAATTTCAGAAAATAATTTGAATTTTACGATTGGGTATGATAGAAATGATGAAATGGGATTACTGTGCAAAGCATTTGAGAAAATGCGTTCTGCTTTGGAAAGTAACAATCGTGAAATGTGGCATCAGATGAATGAACGGAAAAAGCTAAATGCTGCCTTTTCTCATGATCTGCGAACACCGCTTACTGTAATAGAGGGACATTTGGGGATTCTCCAGAAATATACGCCAGAGGGGAAATTAAGTGCTGCTGACGTAAGGTAAACCTATACTGTAATGGCTGGACAGATTGAACGCCTAAAAAGTTATGTTACTTCCATGAATACATTGCAACGGTTTGAAGATGTACCAATTGTGAGAAAACAGCTTGTATCCAGTGCCTTTACCGCAATGCTCAATGACACTGCGGAAATAATCTGTGAGAACAAGAAACTATCCATATCGGATAAAATCGGTACCACAAACATTTGCGTTGATCCGGAAATTGTCTTGCAGGTTTTTGAAAACCTATTATCTAATGCTGCTCGCTATGCAAAAACTGTCATATTCGTACAATATGCCGTTGAAAATGATATATTTTCAATCACTGTAACGGACGACGGATCGGGCTTTGATGATACCACTTTGAAATCTGTAACAAACCCATTTTATACGACAGAGAAAAAATCTAATAATGGGCAACATTTAGGGCTTGGCCTCAATATCTGTAAAATCCTATGTGAGCGACACAATGGCAATATTATATTGTCGAATGGTATAGCAGTGGGCGCATCTGTAACCGTTCGATTTGGAATGATAGAATAAAAGATTACTTTTTGTAATCTCCCTGTATTTTACAGGGAGATTTTTTTGTTGTAGCTTTAGCATGAAAAAACTCCCTACTATGCAGGGAGAAGAAGCAGGTTTAGCGTGACAAAAAAACTCCAATGTTATAATGAAAGTGGATTGGCAGCCACATGATTAAAAACAAAGGAGGTTATCCATAAATGGATAAGAATAGTTTAAACCATACAAGCTGGGAATGCAAGTACCATATTGGTGCGACCTGAAAGTCGTTGTTTGAAATGCGTTTTAACGCTATCATATCCATTCATGATATCCCTACCACGAAATGCCCAGTAAGTGATGAAAGGTGTGAAGCAGTGGGACAAAGCGGGTAAGCGGTATCCACATCCGCCCAACTGCCAGGGACAGGTGTACAAGGTTAATGAAAGTGAATCATTGTAAGGATCGTGATACTTGAAATGGTGAAAGTGGATGATACACCATACCAAAAAGGTAAGAGAGCGGGATATGGCGGTTTCGATGTGCGCCGTATCGAATGGACAGAGCATCTCCGGTCTAAAGATGAAACCTAAATACATCGTAACAGTTCAAGCAATGGAACAGGGAAATCCTCATGCGCTCCCCAGTGGGTAGGTCAATCGTAAGAACGATACAATGCGCAGGAGGGAAGGATGCCAGAAGAAGCGAATGTCCCAGTGTAATGCTGGGAATAGGGATTTAAGATTTGTCCCATCTGAAAGGAAGCTGACGTCTGGTGCGTATCTAATCGCAGGAGAGACATGGAATCTATGAATGCACAAAGTTCAATGACGCATAATGCGAGGACAATGCAGACGAAAAGGATAAAGTGGAAAGATATCAACTGGATAATAGCGGAATCCTACGTTAATAGACTACAGGTAAGGATTGTGAAGGCTGTACAGAAAGGTAGATGGAGACTGGTTAAGCGTCTCCAAAAGCTGATTACAAATTCTTTTTATGCAAAAGCGATTGCTGTAAAACGAGTGATAACAAACAAAGGGAAATACACACCTGGAATAGACAAAGTGGTGTGGGCGACCGATGAAGATAAAAGCAAAGCAATAGAGAAGTTGGACACATTGAAATATCATGCACAACCGTTAAGAAGAGTTTACATTGAAAAATACGGAAAAAAAGAAAAACGTCCACTTGGAATCCCAACGATGCAGGATCGGGCTATGCAGGGACTGATGTTGCTTGCACTCGAGCCAATTGCAGAGACAACAGCGGACAGAGTATCCTTTGGTTTTCGGAAAAAACGGAGTGCGCAAGATGCCATGGAATACATTTTTAAGTTACTGGCAAGGAAAACATCACCGCAATGGATTCTGGAAGGAGATATAAAAGGGTGTTTTGACCATATCAGTCATAAATGGATGTTAGAAAACATACCTACAGACAAAAGAGTTATGAGACAGTTCCTGAAATGTGGATATGTTGATAGAAGGATGCTATTCCCAACAGAGGAAGGCAGCCCACAGGGAGGACTTATCAGTCCAACCTATGCAAATCTGGCGTTGGACGGAATGGAGAAACTTCTTCTTAAGAAATACAGAGCAAGCAGCACAGGACACATACATCCGAATTACAACAAGGAAAAAGTGCACCTGTGCCGATATGCAGATGACTTTATCGTGACAGCCAAGAATAAGGAAACACTCTTAGAAATACAACAGATGATTGAAAAATTCATGGAAGAAAGAGGACTGAAACTGTCGGATGAAAAGACTGTCATTACAAACATTAATGACGGTTTTAACTTCTTAGGATGGAACTTTAGGAAATTTAAAGAGAAACTACTAATCCAGCCATCAAGGAAATCGAAACAGAAAGTTACAAAGAGTCTCAGCAGAACGGTCAAATATTACCATGAGACCAGTCAGGAGTTGCTGATAATAAAGCTCAACCAAATAACAAGAGGATGGGCGGAGTATCATCATTGTGTCTGCGCAAAGAAAACCTATGCGCTCATCGACCACAGGCTGTGGGAAATGTTGTGGAAATGGGCAAAGAGAAGGCATCCTCGAAAGGGAAGGAAATGGATTAAGAACAGATATTGGCATCCTAAGGGAAATCGGGAATGGTCATTCAGAACAGATAGAGCAATCCTATACCAGATGATGGACATGCCAATAGTCAGAATCCGGTCACTAGACCTAAAAAAGAATCCATTTCTTGACAACGATTACTTTGAGCACAGGAGAAAACAACACAAAAAGGATAAAGAAATAGCTTATCTCTCAAGTACAGTTGCGCTTAGTGGATACTATGCGTTATAGATGCGTGAGCGGAATGCGGTGAAAGCTGCACGTTCCGTTCTTAGGGGAGGAATGGGCAGTAATGTCTATTCCTTACCCGACTATTTGCACCAAAATATAGAAGACAAGTGATTTATGGACAAATACAAAAGGATGTAGGGGAAATATTGAGTATGTTATGTAGAAGAAAGGGGATTGAATTAATAGAAGGGAAGTTGATGAAAGACCATGTACACTTATTGGTAAGGATTCCACCCAAATATAGTGTAGCAGAGATTATGGGGTATCGAAAAGGGAAGAGTTCGCTAATGATATTTGAGAGGCATGCACATATGAAATATCGATATGGAAATAGAAAATTTTGGTGTAGAGGATATTATGGGCAATATATATTAGGAAAACCAGCAAACG